>JAVZMI010000004.1:0-105625 GCA_038883335.1 Candidatus Bathyarchaeia archaeon | reverse complement strand
TAAGAGAACCATAGTTCTGGATCGTGGTCGGCTTATATGCGAAGGGACTCCTGAAGAGATAATCAGAGATGAAAAGGTGATTAAAGCCTACTTGGGAGTTGACTATGAAAGTACTTGATATTGAGAATTTGAAAGCCTACTATGAAAAGGCGGTAATATTGCGCGGTATCGATCTCGGTGTGGAGAGAGGAGAAACCGTCGCTATACTTGGCCCAAACGGTGCTGGGAAAACTACGTTGTTAAAATCGATAATCGGGTTAGTAAAAACTGAGGGTAAAATAAAATTTAACGGTGAAGACCTAACTAAACTTAGGCCGCATGAACGAGTACTTAAAGGAATAGGAGTGTGCCCTGAAGGAAGGAAACTTTTCAACGAGATGACTGTTGAGGACAATCTCAGACTGGGGGCAAGAGCTAAACATTGCGATCATGAATTAAACTTTGTTTATAGTATTTTCCCAGAACTCAAAGGAAAAAGTAAACATGCTGCTAAGATGCTAAGTGGTGGAGAGCAGCAAATGGTAGCTATAGGTAGAGCTTTAATGTCGAACCCTGAGCTTCTTTTAATGGACGAACCGTCCCTAGGTTTAGCACCCAAGCTTTTGTCGCGTATAAGAGATTCTGTGAAAAAGATACAGAAAGAAGCTGAAACATCGATTTTATTGATAGAGCAAAACATTCGTTTAGCTTTTGAACTGGCTAATAGAGTGAACATCTTGATTAAAGGAGAAATAGTGGAAGAAGGTACGGTCGAGTCTCTTAAGGGCTTGGAAAAATATTACATGGAAAGACTTTAGTTTTTAAGTTTATGATTAAGAAGTATACCCAATTTTTTCCTGCCCGGGTGAAGAAAAGCTATTAATGTGTCCGACGCTAAATTTTATAGAACAAAGGTGGCGGTGATGGTTACAGCTTTTGTTATGATCAAGGTTGGAGTTGGCTGGCTTCATAAGGTTTACACAGGCGCAACTTATAAGGAGAAACTCAAGAATTTGGCTGGAGTGAAGGCGGTCTACCTCACTTTAGGCCGCTTTGATATACTTCTACATGTTGAAGCGGAGACTGCGGAAGAGATACTGCGTATAGTGGACGATGAAATTAGAAATATTCCAGGTGTACAAGCAACCGAGACCCTATTAGCCTTCTAAACCTGATTTAGAGAGGAAATAGCGGAAGAGAGCGTTGTCAATCCCTTTTAGGGTTCGGATAAGCATTACGCAGAGCGAGTTTATGCACAGGTGTAATATTATGTTTTCGAGAGTTTTCTGATTTTCAACCATAGCCCCTCGGGCATAAGGACAGCAAGGACGATCAGTATTGTATAGAGGATTATGTCGTCATTAACAGGAAGTCCAGCTGTTTGTAATGCACTTATTGCCCCTTTTAACCACCAATACTTTATCAAATAGACTACGAGGCCGCCAATTATCGGACCGAATATCGTGCCAATACCTCCGGTAACTGCGGCGAGTATAATAAGGAGCATTAGCGGAATATCATAAAGGCTGGGGGATACGCTGATTCTGTAGTGAACTATTGCCGCTCCAGCGACTCCAGCAAAGAAGGAGCTTATTACGAAAGCGAGGACCTTGTAGTATACCGTATTAATTCCAACAGACTCGGCGAGGTAGAAGTCTTCTCTTACAGCCTTAAATTTTAAGCCTATCTTGCTATTTACTACCGCAAACATTATTGCCACAGAAATAAGCATGAGCGCAAGAGCGCTGTAATATTTCCCTGCAATTGTTGGCGCAAGTGCGTTCTCTGATCCGATCGAAAATCCCTCTTCTCCGCCAAATACATCACTCCATATAATAGTAGTTTCTATGAAAACCAATGGTAGCACCGCGGTGACTAAAGCGAAGTACCATCCTCTAAACCTAAGAGTTATGACTCCAATCATCAATCCAACCACTCCAGCTACTACTCCCCCAGAAAGAATCGACATGAAAATTGGGGTTTGAGGAATTTTAGACATGAATTCTAGAAACGTCCCCTGGAGCCTTGAAGGAACCTGCAGCAAGGCTGCAGTATATGCGCCCAGACCGACAAAAACGGTATGACCGAGATTTATCTGGCCAGCGTAACCAACTATTATGTCCCAACTTACTGCAAGAATTATGAAGAGGTAAGTTAGACCTAAAATATATACGAACGCATCGGACGCAAATCCAGGTACTATTAATGCCACGACCAAAAAAGCCAGTATCTCAAAGATTCTTTTATCCTTGAAACTAACTTTTTTGAGACCTGCAATCATCGTTACTCCTTTACCCCAAATAGCCCTGTAGGTCTCAACACTAGAATAGCTAGGATCATCAACACCGCGACAAGTTCCGACCATCTCGCCCCGTAAAGAACGATCACAGCCGTTAATATGTAGCCAACAATGAAGGCGGATATTATGCTACCCTTAACACTACCCAGTCCCCCTAGAATGACTATGGCAAAGGCGAAGATTAGAGATTTAAGAATTAGAAAAGGGTTTGCCGCATAAACCTGTGCGTACAGTGCTCCTCCTAACGCTGCGAGGACGGCTGATATGAACACGGTGATCATAAATAGTCTATCGACATCTAAACCCATCAGCGTTGCTGCCTCAGCATCTTGAGATGCTCCTGTTATCTCCTTCCCCAACCTCGTTTTGCAGATGAATGTCCAAAGCAGAATCAGGGCCACAATCGCAACTGCAAAGACGAAGACTCTTATGACTGGTATAAGTACTCCTCCTATGGTTATGACTCCCCCAACCACGGAGGGAAAGGATATTCCATGTTCGCCAAAAATTAATAGAATAAACTGTTCAATGATCAGGGCGAGCGCCAAAGTTACAATTATGACCATTACATCATGTTCTCTCACCCGAGACATTATACCTTTATACACACCTGCAGCTACGAGTCCCACTAGAAGCATGCTTATTATAGTTGAAAGATACGGGTTAAGGCCGATGCCGTGGATGAGAGTAATCCCAAAATAAGCTCCAAGTATAAAAAAGGATCCATGGGCGAAATTCATTATTCTCGAGACGCCGAATATCAATGTGAAACCAGAGGCGATTAGAGCATAGATTCCACTTAAGGTTGCGCCATAGATTAGAATCGTCGTTAATAGTTCTATCATTTTTTGCGGCTACTCAAACCATGGTGGAAGCTTTAGTTCAGCGTTAGCCCTTTCCGGTGGCCATATCTGGTACTGTTTCCCATCTATCCACTGCGATATCCAGTTTCTGACAAGTTCGTCACCCCAGGCCAAGTCGTGATCCCACCCCTCCTCGTGCCCCGGCGGATAAAATGCAATTTTCCTCGTTAGCTCCACAGGGCTTTCTGGAGTAGCTAGCTCTTCCAGATATTTGACTACGACGTCGGAGTCAAACGGGTTCGCCTCCCCAGCTCTCGCAGCCTCCTCTACGGCCATCTTGTAAATGTAAACCGCGTCGTATGCACCGTAGCCTTGATGTGCTTCTGGAGGGTGCCCATATTTTTCTGTGTAGCTTGCGATAAATTGGGCGCACATTGAAGTAGGTGGTGCTGTTTGCACCACGCCGCCGTCAGAGATGAATATGTAATAGTTAGCCGCTCCTTCAGTTTTGTTCCAGAATCCCAGATCAAGAGCCGCTAAATCATGTCCAGCCAGCAATACAGGCAATTGCAATGTGGACCATTGTTTAGCTAAGACGTCGCCTGTTCCTGAAATAGCAAGAATAGGCAGAATTACTTGAGCGCCTAGATTATGGGCCTCAATGATTAGAGGCGCATACTCTGTATAGCCTCTGGGAATCTTCACGTTTTTTACTACTTCTACACCTCTCTCAGCGAGTAACGGATTCAAGTATGTCTCGACATCGTCAGCCCATACATGCTCATCTCTAATTATGTAGATCTTGTCTACTTGCACTCCATTCGCTCGTAGCATATCAATCATGTCGGCGAGGTCGAAAGCGAATGTAGCGCCGTTATTTTGGGTTATTCTGAACCAGTACTTGTACTTTGTATAGTTTGCAGCTACCTTTGCCGGATGCGTTGGGGATGAAGCGTCTGCCAGAAATACGATCTTCAGTTCAGACATAGTTTCCATCGTTGCTGACATAACGCCACTTGAATAACCGCCAGTAAGTACGTCGACATTTTCTACGGTTACTAGTCTTCTAAGTTCGGCTATAGCAGTGTCGGATTCGAGTTTGTCGTCTCCTACAACCATCCTCACAGGTAAGCCGAGTATTCCGCCATTGGCGTTAATCTCATCAATCGCCAGAGCAACAGCATCTCTCTGGACGCTTCCTTGAAGGGTTGCCATCGGCGCTAAGACACCGATCACAACCTCGTCTTTTCCATAAGGTTTTTCAGCGGGTTTAAAGGCAAAGTACACACCGGCACCGACGATAACTACCGCGATAATGGCGACTGCCACATATTTCGAGATCGCCAGATTCTTACCTCCTTAACTGTTTAGAATAACTCTTCGTGGAGAGTTTATATTTAAAAATTGCCGTTTTACATTGAGAATTTTCATTTGGATATGGTGTAAAACTGGCCTCTATGATTCTAAACCTGGCAGAGTTTCTAAACCTGATAGAAATGCTCTGACATTGGCTTCCAAATATCTTCCAGATACAAGTTCCTTTATGGCATCTAATATTGTATCTTTTTTAATGGGGAAAATTTTTGTAGCTACCAGTACTCCTAGAAGGACAATATTCTGCGCTAGAGGGCTGCCAGCCTCTAAGGCCAGCTTGTAGGCGTCCAGAGGAATTATATGCCGGCTGAATTTGCGGCACTCATCTAATATCTTTTGAATGGGAGGATAAGCGGTGCTACCAATAAAAACCGTAGTCGGGATTACCGGCTTAGTGTTAATTATCATTCTCGTCTCAGATGAAGCATAGCGTAGCGCGCGTAGTGCTTCCGCAGGTTCTAGAGCTAAGATTGCATCTGCGGTTCCTTCAGTAACGGATGGGTCGTGGATTCCTCTTCCAATCCTCACGTGTGAGATGACAGCACCTCCACGTTGTGCCATCCCATGTATCTCGCTGACTAAAGCGTCTAATCCTTCTTTGACGGCAGCGTTTGCTATAATGAGGGCTGTAAGTATTACCCCTTGCCCCCCGACTCCAGCGATCACGATGTTCCTCCTCAGTTCGTCTCACCTACTTTGGCAATGGCGTGCATAGGGCATATTTGGGCGCAAATGCCGCACCCTACACATAAGGTCTCTTCGATGAAAACTTTGCCTTCTGCCACCAGAATAGCAGGGCAAGCTAAGAGTTTAATGCACGCCATGCATCTGTTACATTTACTCTCCTCAACTCGGTATTGCGGTATCTTCTCGCCTTTTCTACGTTTCGTCTGTAGGTCGAGGATGGAGCATAACCTTCTAAATATGATCACTGATGGCGCTGGATGCTGGAGTGCTTCTCTGACAGTCGAGATTGCTAGCTTTAGATCGTAAGGGTCAACCACTCTGACGAACTCGACACCGCATGCTTTCGCTATGTTTTCGATGAGTATCGGTTTCACCTGTTCACCCATCCCTGTAATCCCGGTGCCAGCATGTGGCTGGAAACTTGTCATAGCCGTCGTTTGATTGTCAAGGACTACGCAAACAAATTTGTGCGAATTGTAAACAGCATTGATTAAGCCTGGGATTGAGGCGTGAAAAAAAGTCGAGTCGCCCACAACCCCTATGACAGGGTCATCTACAACTTTACCAATGCCTCCAGCAAGCCCCACGCTGGAGCCCATGCAAATAAGGATGTCTCCGATAGAGAGGGGAGGCTGGGCGCCTAGAGCATAACATCCTATATCTGTCGAGTATATCGCTCTGTTTCCAGCGGCTACTTTCAGAGCGTAAAAAGCCGCTCTGTGGGCGCAACCGGGGCATAGAACTGGAGGTCTGCTGGGGGCAAGCTTCTCAGCCTTGGAAGCCTCTGCGTCAATTTTGTCGAAGTCTATTGATGGACTCTTATGGAGGATTCTGGACAGGGCACTAACCACCTTTCTTGTCGATAACTCTCCATGCCTTGGAAGAAGGCTATCGAACTTTCCGTAGAGAGGTATGTTGTAGGCTGCTCTTGAAAGGGCTTTGACTTGGAGCTCTAGGTATGGCTCAAGCTCTTCTACAATAATTATTGGATTGTGTCTTCTGACGAAGTTTGAAATAAGCCGCGCTGGGAGGGGGTGAATTATCCCAAGCTTTAGCACAGAGGCTTTCATGCCTAAGAGCGCGAGGCTTTCCATGCAATAGTTGAAGGAAGCCCCTGAGGTCACCACGCCTATCCTACCCCTACCTACGATGCGGTTGAAATCTGATTTTTCAGAAATCTTCAACGCTGAGCTCATCTTTTCCAGTAACACAACATGCCTAACACGTGCGTTAGCAGGGACCATCACAAACCTTTGAGGATCTTTAGGAAACTCAACCTTACAGGATTTTTTCTCTTGTATCTGCCCGAAAGTTACAACCCCCCTCATGTGGCTTACCCTTGTGACGAGGCGGAGCATAACTGGCAGCTCAAGTTGCTCAGACAAGCTGAAGCCGTAAAGCAGCATGTCTTTTGCATCTTGGGGGCTGGATGGTTCTAGGCATGGGATGTTAGCTAAGAGGGCATAGTACCTGTTATCCTGCTCATTTTGGGAACTCCAAGCGGAGGGGTCATCGGCTGTAACAATTACAAACCCACCCTTAACACCTACATAAGCCAATGTCATCAACGTATCCGCCGCCACATTCAACCCCACATGCTTCATGGAGACTAGCGCTCGAGCCCCACATACCGCAGCGCCAGCCGCCACCTCAACAGCAACCTTCTCGTTCACCGAGTACTCCATGTAGAGCCCGAATTCCCTGGCTACCTTAGAGAGCGTGTCGGCGATCTCTGAGGAGGGTGTTCCAGGGTAGGCTGTGGCGATTTGTATCCCTGCCTCTAAGGCTCCCCTTGCGACGGCTTCATTGCCCAAGAGGAGGCGTCGGGTTCCTTCGTTTCCAACTATGGGGCTCGCGTAATCCAATTCAGTCTTCCCCCTCCTTCATCGGAGGCTAGATTAATCTCACGCTACATTATATAACTGATTTCAGCAAAGTTTATCAATTCAGAGATGAGGGAAACAGTTTTTAATTTATAAAAATTAAACAGATAAGTAACAAATCAGATTTAGAGATCTGACTGATGATATCAGCAAAGCAAACCCTCGACTTAAACAAGATTTATGCCATGGACTGCCTCGAAGGAATGAAGTTAATCAGAGATAAATTTATCGATATAATTGTTACATCGCCACCTTACAATATCGGGAAGAAATATGCCAGATACAGTGATGATAAGCCTCGGGGGGAGTATCTAGATTGGATGGAGAAGGTTGCAGAAGAATCTAAACGGATATTGAAAGATGAGGGGTCTTTCTTCTTGAACGTCGGCGGTAAGTCTTCGGATCCTTGGGTTGCCATGGATGTTGCGAACCGGTTTAGGAAACATTACACTCTCCAGAATACAATACACTGGATCAAATCAATAGCAATATCGAGAGAGGATGTTGGAAACTATGAGCATGCTAAGCGGGATATAGCGGTTGGGCACTATCAGCCGGTCAACAGCAGGAAATTCCTGAGTAACTGTCATGAGTACATCTTTCACTTCACGAAGAGGGGAAACGTACACCTGGATAAGTTAGCCATAGGGATACCTTACCAGGATAAGTCTAACATTGGAAGGTGGAAATCTGCCAAGATTGACTTGAGGGAGAGAGGTAACACTTGGTTTATACCTTACGAGACCATACAGGAATCTAGACCTCACCCGACAGTATTCCCCGAGAAGCTTCCAGAACTATGCATTAGACTACATGGATTCAGTGCAAGCAGCGTCGTCCTAGACCCATTCATGGGGATTGGAACTACTGCCTTAGCATGTATTAAATTAAATGTCAACTTCATAGGATTCGAGATAGACCCTTCATATGTTAAGATAGCTAAGGAGAGATTAGCCCAAAGGAAACTATAGTCGACTGGATTCATACAGGTAAAACCTCTTAGCACGTTTAAAATCGTTGAAAATATGCGAGTAATTTTTGCCGAGTCATTAACGGTTTCTTGGAGCATAACGACAGCATGGGGCTTTCATTTGTACCAGTCAAAACTCTCCGTAACAAACTTTACCATTTCTCGGAGTCGCTTTTTACCTTCCGGCAGCATAGATGTGTCGTCAAGTAGCTTTATACCATTTAATGCCTCTTCCTTCAAAGTCCTCTCGGCCCTCTCCAATGCACCACACCTCTTCACCACCCTTCTCACAATCTCGATCACCCCTTTGTCCAAGCTTCGGGCTTTCAGGGCATCTTCAAGCTCTTTGAGCTCATCCTTTGACGCCATCTCGTAGACATAAACTATGTGAAGAGGTTTCTTGCCCAGTAGAATGTCGCCTCCTAGCGGTCTTCCATACTGCTCCTCAGAGGCGAACGTGCCGATGAGGTCGTCTTGTATGTCGAAGGCGTAGCCTATGTGTGAAGCTGCTTCTCTCACCTTTTTGATGTCACGTTCTGGGGCGCCTGCGAGGAGAGCTCCGATACCCATAGTAGCCTTGAACAGAGAGGCAGCCCTTTTTGACGCCATAACTCTCCACTCCTCCACAGTAGGTGTCTTATATTCGAATAGGAGGTCGAGGATCTGGCTCTCGTTCACGGCGAGGTAATCCTCAGTGAGGAGTTGAGAGGCTCGAAATAGTGAGTCTCTCTGAAACCGTGTGCCCCACAGGACGGCTAGGGCTTGTGAGAAGAGGAGATTTCCGCAGAAGAGGGCTAGGGCTTCACCAAACCTTTGGTTGTGATCCTCTGCGTAGAGGGTGTGGATGGTCAAACCTCCCCTCCTATATTTATCTCCGTCTACCAGATCGTCATGGATCAGAATGGAGTGGCGGTAGAATTCTACGGCTACACATACATCCAAGATTTCACTGTCAACACTACCATTATACCCTTCATATGTGAGAAGTGTACTGCAAGAGGCTATCCGCTTACCTTTCCTCAGGAGAAACTCCCCCAAGGTTTCATACACGCTCGCGATGAAGGAGTGGTAACCCGCAGCTCTCCTCACAACTTCCTGGACGTAGTCCCCAAGCCTGCGGTCTATAAGGTTGCTGTAACTTTCAATTAATTCATGGGCATTCATACCCTAAACGCCCTCCATAGCGAATGGTACGATTTCTACCTAAACTCATTAAACTTTGCCCTGAAGCCCCCTTAGATGGACTTGTTAGGTGATGCTTAGAAAACTTAAAAAGGGATACCGTTTTTTCTAAAAATCGACCAACCTATGGTTAAAGTGTTAGTTTTCTTCGCTCCAGGATTCGAGGAGATAGAAGCCTCAACCATCGTAGATATTTTGAGAAGATGTAACGTAGAAGTAACCATGGTCGGTTTAAAGCCGGACATAGTTGAAGGTTCACATGGGATAGGGTTCAAGGTCGATAAATCTATCGAAGAGGTGTCCGTCAAAGACTTCGACGCGGTTATCTGCCCAGGTGGCTCTCCTGGCTATGAGAATCTCAGGAAAGATCAGAGAGTGCTAAACATGATCAAAGAGGCTTTCGCAGCTAATAAACTCGTGGCTGCGATATGTGCAAGCCCAGCCGTCCTTTCCGACGCTGGCATTCTTGAAGGGAAATATTGCACGATATACCCTGGTATGGAGGGAGAGCTCAAAAAGGGAGGAGGCAAACCTAGAAAAGGTTCTGTTGTGGTCGATGGTAACATAGTGACGAGTAAAGGTCCAGCCACAGCACTCCCATTCGCACTCAAGATTGCTGAAAAGCTGGTGGGGAAAGAAGCTGCTGACAAAGTTGGAAGGGAAACACTGATATTAAAACGTTGTTAAGTGAGAGCGGTCTCCTACCTAGTTTTCAAGCTGTTCCTCTGCGCTAGCTATGTGGGTTCACTTTTAGCAGGTGGGCCGGGCCGGGTTCGAACCGGCGACCATCGCCTCGTAAAGGCGATATCATAACCACTAGACCACCGGCCCTCATGCCGAGTGTTTTAGTGGGCGCATATAAATAAACTTACTCTACAATTGAGAAACTTTTTTTAGCTGTGTGGATCTCTGGTTAGTTGAGCCGGGGTCGCCTAGAGGCATCGTAGTGCGCGATGTCTGGGAGTCTGGTAGGGCGCAGATCTCCACTGGGGAGCCTACGCCTGCTATCCAGAGGCGGTGAGTCTGTGGCTCGTTAGAGCCTCACGGGTTCAAAAAGCCTGGGCATTCCGTCTGGGTTGGTAAGTCCCGTCCCCGGCGCCACAGTTTCCTTCGATAAAAAGGAACATTTAATACGTTTTTCCTAAATTCAGTAGTAGATTAACGATGCTACTTTGTGCCAGATGCGGGGCTGAGGTAGGTGAGAATGCGAAGTTTTGCCCGAAATGTGGGGTACCCTTAACTGAGACCGAAACGCCTACGGTTAAACTTCGCCTAGCTAAGTGGGAAAGTCGATTCGTCGCCTGGTTCGTTGACATAATACTAGTCGGTTTACTCCCTCATCTGTTGCTGCCTTCAAGCTCAGAATATGAATTTAGACTATGGCCTTTTGAAAGTATACCTTTTTTTGATTTTGGTTTTGGAAGTATCATTCCGTTCATCTATTGGACTTTAGTCGAAGGGTATTCTGGAAGGTCTATTGGAAAACTTGTCATGGATCTCAAAGTAACCCGGCTTGACGGCTCTAAAATTACCTTCGTTCAAGCTGCGCTTGAAAGCTTTGGGAAGGCTTTCATCCTGCCTTTGGATTGTATAATCGGTTGGGTTGCAAGTTCATGCAGTGCAAAAAGACAGAGGCTCTTCAATAAACTCTCTGACACTATAGTCGTATATATGCCTAAGGAAGAAGCTGAAGCCAAAGGAGTAACATATACCAAAGACTGAAATATTCTCCGTCTCTTAGGTGATCAGATTTTACACTGTTTAGCCGCTTACCTGCGAAGTCTTACTGGTATCTAGATGAACTTCGGCCCTACCTTTGCATTCAGCTCCCAATACGCGTTTAAAATTTATTCAAGGTCATGCAGCTCGTCTTCTACGCTGAAATCGCACTCTCAGGGGGGCCTCAACATTCAGTAAATATCGTTGGATTGAACTGGCGATGTATAGTATTGGTTACATGCCTTTAGCATGCGTCAAGATCTGGTCCAGCTCTCTCTCAAGTTCTGGGCCAAGTCCTTCGATCTTGATGTCTACGAAGCCTCTGACGATTAGAGCTATGGCTTCCTCCTCGGAGATCCCTCTGGCCATTAGATACTCGATCTCCTCTTGAGCTATTTTACCTACCGAGGCTTCATGAGTCATCGTAACGTCTGGCGAGTTAGCCTCAAGCTCAGGGATCGCTTTGATGAACCCTCCCTCCTTGAGTATGAGCCCATTACATTGGAGGTGTCCTTTTATGCCGGGGCTCGCGCCCAACAGATGCCCTCTAGCCCACACTTTTCCGCCAATCGTAACGGCCCTCGAGACAATTTCCGCCGAGGAGCCTGGCGAATTTAGCACAGCTCTCCCTCCCACGTCCAGCTCACTGTCCGGGTTTGCTAGCAGTATACTATTATAGCGCACGCTGGAATTACGCCCGTTTAGATACGTGGTTGGATACATCTGTAGAGATCTGACTGGGCGCATACAGATATAGTTTGATGTGAAAGAGGAATTTTCACCTAACAGCCCAGCAGACCTAGGCCTAACAGCTACTTCTTCACCCCAGTTATGTATCATGGTGAAGACAAGCCGTGCATTCCTTTTGATGTAAAACTCGGAGACTCCAATATGGAGGCCTCTTCTAACACGCGGGCTGATAGTGCAACCGGTAATTATATGTGCTTCGGCATCTTCTTCGACGATAACTATGTTATGGAGGTTCTGTGCTAGGCGGTCATGGCTCAAAAATAGGCAACTCTGAAGAGGATATTGTACTTTCCTGCCAGGAAGCACTCTAATAAAGTATCCCGAGGTGCGTTTTAGTTCAGCCTGTGCGGTATACTTGTCTGCATCTACTTGAACTATCTGCCAGTAATAATCTTTTACCCATGGATAATTACTCAAAGCCTCGTCTATGCTCATTACCTCAACACCAGGGTCATAGCTTCGTGCAATGCAGGTTCTGTGGTCAATTTGTAGGAAAGTGCCTGAACGTTCACTCTCATTAATACTTACCCCAACAGCGCTCACTGCAGCCTGTTCGGATCCTGACAGACTTGTAAGATCCTCTACGGGTTCAAGTTGGGGGGATTCGCTATCGAACTCGGATAGGTCTACGTCTAGACCGAAAGCTGACTTCTTCTCTTTTGCGCGTAATGCACGCTCAGTTAACTCGGGCATCTTAAGCACTCCTCGTAGCCTGCGCTCCTTATCTTATTTAGGATTGTAGAAGGGTTGCCGCTACATATTATCTTGCCGCCACAGAGTACATGCCCTCTGTCCGCCGGCACATAGTCTAAGATGTCGCCGGTATGTGTAATGATGATGGCTGATTTCGATGTTGGAGGGGTACTCTGGTGTGCGCATTTGCTGTCTCTTCTTAGAAGGCGGTTGATCATATTTCCGATAAGGCCTATGGCCTGTATATCCACACCAGATTCAGGCTCATCTAGCAGAATGAAGGTGGGGTCCTGTGCGAGGAGTTGAAGTAGCTCAACGCGTTTGATCTCTCCACCTGAAAACCCCGCGTTTATGTCGCGGTCGAGGAAATCCCTCATTTTTAATTCGTCAGCCAAACATTCAACGTCAAACCTGCCTCTGCTGCACTTCTCCAGTATCTTTCTAGTTTTCACCCCGCGAATAGTTGGGGGTCTCTGGAATGAAAACCCTATGCCTTTCTCAGCTCGGACGTTCAGGGGAACCCTTGCAAGGTCTTCTCCATTGTAGGTGATAGACCCTGATGTTACTTTACACGCAGGGAACCCCATGATCGTCCTTAAGAGGGTGGTCTTACCTGAACCGTTAGGTCCGAAGAGAGCGTGAACCTCGCCGGTGGGGACCGCTAGGTTTATGCCTTTGAGAATTTCTTTATCACCGATGGAGACAAATAAATTCTTTATCTCCAACATTACCGTCACTCTCAAGTAAACTCTCTTAGCGTTACATATAAACTGAGAGCCACCTAGCGCCGTTTCAGAGTTCATATCGCTGAGGCTTAGCAGCTCAGGTGTATGGTGAGTTGGTAATCATTGTGAGTGGTAGGTAACGGTGGGCTTTAAATGTGTCATGTTTTTGGTGTTTATGCGTTGGTATATTAGCGTCTCTTTTTTGCTTAGCATAGCGAATTTTTAAGCGATACTTTGACGTGAGACTGCGGCAATATTTACCATATATAGATAATTTTTGAATGTATATAGAAAATACACAAATCTTATATGACGCGCAAACTAAGTTAAACGCGAAGGACGATGTCAACTCAACTAAAATTGGAACTAGGAAAGCTAGAGCTAGAAAAGCTAGACCTTGAAAAACCAGAAGTCGCACTTATCTTAAAAGATAAGAAGTCTATTCTCGCATTCGCGAGAGAACTAAGAGCTAAGATGGAAGAATTAGCGAAAGCTGCATTCCGTCGAATTCAAGAACTCGACCTAGACTTAATGTCGCTTAGAAGCGACCCCCAGGTTAGACTCTATTGGGAACACCTTTGCAAACTACATGAGCTTGGTTTAGCGCTTAGTAAGAAATACAGCGAAGACCCAAGTAGACTTCCGAAAGAGCTTCTTTGGTTTTATAAACCCTCAGCGCTCGTCGACCTGTATTCTAGGCTCTCTTTGAGTGACGAGTGTCCCCCCTCAGAGAGTATCATCGAATCTTAAAATTAGATATATAACCTCTACAAATTATTCTCCAGCAGTCCTTGTGGGCTGTTGACTCTCTCGCCTTATCTTCTCCAGCTTTTAGGCCATAGCAGCCCTAACGGAATGATTCTCCATCAGCAAGTTATAGATTAAAGCCCCCTAGGCGATATTTTTATTCTCGTTTAACACGTGCAATTGTGAGTCAGGCGTTATATATCGGGTCGGGCAGGAAAGTTTAATTCCTGCATCGTCGAACCTTTTCTTTATCGCTAACCTCAAATCACACCCAGTCTTAAAAGCTGTTGGCTGATCTTTTGCAAGAAAAAGTAAGCGAAGCATTATTGCCCCTTCTGTGAAATCCAAGACTTGAAAGGTCGGATCCAAAGTCTTAAGGACATCAGGGTGTTTTCTAGCCTCTTCAACCATTATCTCTCTCGCCTTCTCTAAGTCAGTATCATATGGCACAAACAATACTACTGGGAACAGTTTTTTCGGATCAGTCAAAGTGTAGTTTATTACGACTTCGTTATCTAGAATGTGGTTTGGTATAACTTGCCTCCTGTTATCCCAAGTCCTGATGATAGTATATCTTGGGGTTACTTCTTCTACGGTGCCCCATTCACCCTTAACTACGACTTGGTCGCCTACTCTGACTGTGGAATGCCTATAAACATCAGTTCCCGCTTTCCTTCTTAACTCAGACATCACATCGAGTACTCTATCTATAATAACCGCTTTACCGGCTTCCTCGTAAGTAGAGTTGATCCATGCTGTGATAGCTATATGGTACTTGTCATCTGAGACCATGAAACTGTAAACTTCAATTGGGCGCGAGCCATCTATAAGAGGCTCATTTTTGAGGGCTTTAATTATTGCATCTCTGAGCTCGCTGAGGGGTATATCTCGGTTTACATCCATCCTAACTCTTACAGTTCTTGTCTTAGCCGCGCTGTGGTTAAATATCATAGCTTGGATTAACGCGCTATTCGGGTATGAAACTGGGACATTATCGTCGCCTTCCAGTCTTGTACGTAGCATTCCTATATCTTTGACGATACCAGTATATCCAGGTATAAGCACCTCATGTGGATAAGTGGGAGCTACAAACCCATACTGTGACGTATTGACCGTGATACGGTCACCGACCTTAAAAGGTCTGGAGATCATAATCACAATTCCCGCGAAGAGGTTACTCAACACTGTCTGCGCAGCCAAACCAAGAACGAGCCCTACAAACCCCACTCCAACCAAAGCTGCTGCAAGGTCAACTCCAAACATGGAAGAGCCTACTAAGAATAAAATAAGCCAGCCTGCTATGAGAAAGAGGTTTTTCAAAGCGACTGTATTACTAACTCCAAGCCTCGGTGTACCGTAGCTTACTATTATTTGGGAGATAGTTCGGATGACATAATACCCGGCTACAAAGAGGACCGCCAAGTTGGCGTAGAGTCCAAAATCTGCCGGTATAAAAGGAATGTATCTAGCGGCGTAATGAAAGGTGCCTGCAGCGAATACCGCGACTAGGATGATGACTATTATTCGGGTCAGTCGCGCCTTATAGTCTGCCCATGGCTTATCTTCTAAAGACGAACCTCACACCCCCACCAAACAACAGCAAATTTCATCCTAGCGGTTACTTAACCTAGATTTTAGGGGAGGCAGTATCCTTTATATTTAGTCGTTATGAATAAAACTTTTCCCACAAATAGAGCAACGCAAAGTTTGAGATGTTTCAAAGATTCTTGGCAGTTACTATATTGTATTCGTTTTATGAGGCATGTTTTCCTGTGTTACAGATTTCCAGTTGCGAGAATACCTACGAGAGCTTTGAATAGGAATTCGCTTAAAATTTGGTGGGCCGGGCCGGACTTGAACCGGCGACCCCCCGCGTCTCCTGAGGGCTCAATATTCTGTCAGGCGGAGATCCTAACCAGACTAGACGACCGGCCCATTCCTATGTGCTTCAGATGTGTATTATTCTTTGCAACTTAAAGACGCCATACTACCTTAAAGCTTTTATATTCAACTTGCTTTTCTCGTACCTAAAGGTTAGGCTTCTTTGATTCAAATCAAGGATTTGATGAGCAGCCCTGTTACTACGATTGGGCCTTCTAAGACTGCCTATGATGCCGCCCGCATAATGAATGATCGACGGGTAAGTGGTCTAGCTGTTGTTGATGAGGATGGTAACCCTGTTGGCGTGGTTACTGAGAAAGACCTGGCTAGGAAAATAATCGCTGAGAGGCTTGATCCTGTGGCGGTTAAGGTTGGTGATATTATGTCTAAGCCGCCGATAACTATAAGTTCTAATCATCCCATTGAGGACGCTGTCAGGTTGATGGCTAAGAACAAAATAAAGAGGCTGCCTGTAGTTGAGGGTGACATGTTGGTTGGAATTATCACAGTTACGGATCTGACTCGCTACATCGACTATCTTGATAGGATTAGGCCTTCAATGGTACTATCTTACGGGTGAATGGGTCATACACTAAATACTATCCGAAGCATCACTCGTTCCGACAGCCCTCCTAGGCCACCATGCATAATCATATTTGGGGTCTATCTTCAAGTCTTTGTAAATGAGTCTTAAATTCTCCCTAACTTTGTGCTTCACTTCCTCTTCGAGTGTGCCACCTGTAGGGTCTATCCCCACGAGTAGGGGGCCCAAGTCTCTCGCCTCAAGCTCCCAAACCGCTTCAGGCATCCCGAGATCGAGCCAGTGTACCCCCAGCACCTGCGAGATCATCCTCGAATAAAGAGCGGCGCATCCTCCGGTGGCTATAAGGAAAGCTGCTCCCTGCTCTCTCATAGCTTCAACGGCAACCTGACCCATAATACCCTTACCTACTAGTAGTCTTACTCCTCCCTCCCTAATCAGAGTTGCCCCCAACTCTGTAAACCTCGAACTTGAAGTCGGCCCAGCGGCCACGACCACCCACCGATTCTTGAACTTCTTGACTACCGGCCCACAGTGCCAAACTGCGTTGCCCATCAAAGGGAAGGGCAGCCGCCCCTCGCGTTTGAGAAGCTCAACAGCTCTCCTATGGCTCATGTCTCTCATAGTGTACACTCTTCCACTCAGGTAGACGCTGTCACCTACCCTCAACTCGCGAACTTGGCTCTCAGTTACAGGTGTGGTAAACCTGAACTCTTTGGACGTGTGCCCTCACCTTGGATGTGTTAGATACTCAACTCTGCCGTCGCGGTGTATCCGCGCTGTGGAATGCCTCGCAGCCCAGCACTGGAAGTTTATGGCTACCGGTAACCCAGCAGTATGAGTGCCACAAATCTCTACGTGTACCGCCAGAGCTGTGGTGTCTCCGCCAACAGCCATAGGCCCTATCCCAGTCCGGTTGACAGCCTCTAAGAGGTGTGTCTCGAGAGCGCTGACCTCTGGATCACGGTGGTGGCCACCTAGAGGTTGCCTCACCAGTGCTCTTTTAGCCAGCGACATCGCTATGTCGGCGGTTCCACCCAGACCCACTCCAATTATAACTGGAGGGCAGGGTTCACCCAGAGCTAGACATATGTTGTCCAGTACACATTTGATCACAGCCTCAGCGACGGGTTTATCAGTGGTCACGTATGCGAAGCCTGACTTCGCTTCCGCACCGAAGCCTTTCGGAAAGGCTGTAATCTCAACCCACTCACTCTCAGGCTCAACAGTGTAGTAAATGTAGGGCATCCCCCACCCAACGTTTGTACCAGGGTTCTCCTTCCTGAGTGGGTGGATGACATTTGGCCTGTATGGCACCGCTCTGCTGGCTTTCAATGTGGCGTCCTTGAGAGCTTTCCCCAAATCACATTTTACTCCCGCCCTTAAACCCAGATTGATGAAGAAGAGAGGCAGCCCTGTGTCTTGGCAGATTAGGCGGCACCCCTCTCTAGCCGCATCAAGGTTATCTAGAATCGTCCTCAGCTGGGCTTTGCCAGCGGGGTGTCTCTCCTTTTTATAGGCTGCCCTCAACAGACGCTCCACTCTTGGCGGGAGCCTGGTTGCGGCATCCTTCAACAGCTCGAAGGCTACATGCCTAACGAGTTTTTCAGAGATTCCCATAGGCGCACACGGGGCTTTGAGCCTAATTATCACGACACTTTTCCAATAAACCTTTAGGCTACCCTTTATTTAGGGAAAAGAGTATCTCTGTCGATGGGCTAAAGGAGACTTTAGAACCCCGAGCAAGTCACTCTTGATTGATAAGCATAGAATCCGGGAGCTAAACGGATTGCATCTCGAGGTGCGATATTATCTCGATGTCTGTCAACGGATAGGTGGCTGAATAATAACGTTTGAGAACTCGCCACGTGAAGTCGCCTTTCACCCTAACGGCTGCCAACCCTCCGAAGTTTGTATTTGATCTCTGAAGTAGCTTTTACGAGCTCGACCTGAGTCAGTCCTCTCTCTTAGAAAGTACAGTCTAATATTTTTGGTAGACGTTAAATCTATTACTCTAAATTTTTGCCATATAGACAGTTGAAAGTATTATTTGTAAAGGTTGATAAGGCTCGAAAAATGATATATTGGTAAAAAAGTGAGTGGGATAGATGAGTTTAAACCCTGGTTCGGCAGGTAAGCCTATAAACGTCAACGAATCAACATTCGAAGAGTTCATTAAGAGAGGTCCTCTTGTATTAGTTGACTTCTGGGCGGAATGGTGCGCACCTTGTCGAATGGTTGCACCTATACTAGAAAAGCTAGCCGCCGAATACTCGGGAAAGTTGCTTGTGGGTAAACTTAACGTGGACGAGAATCCGGCAGCCGCTTCCAAGTATAGAGTTTCAGCAATCCCGACTTTAATTTTCTTCAAAGAAGGTAAGGTCGTAGATACATTGGTCGGCGCGGCACCAAAACAATATATCGAAGAGAAGATCAAGAAGCACCTTTAACGTTTCTGGCTTGGCAATTATCTGGCTCTCGGCTGAGAAGCTGCCCCAAGCTTCGATGTCTCGGCATAGATGGCGCGTGTGACCTAAAGCAGATCAAGCCGTATGTAGGAAGTTGCGCTCCGCTTTAGTGGCGGGAGATTTGTCCCGCAATACTAAGCCTTGGCTAGCATAGAAGCTTTCAAGCCTCCAACTCTTCATCTTGCCAGTACTTTCTCGAAATCAATCCGTATTCTACGTTTTATGGTGGGGTTATTTGTTACAAAAATCATAGATTCGTGGAATCTCATAAATTTATATTGTTTCTAACGCACTTATTTTTTTGCGGGGGCCATGTATTTTCTTTCCGATTTAGAGCACAAATATCTGATTCATAGACTCTTGCCTGCAGCTAGAGAAGCCAGAGTAAGCGCTGAGCTTCGAGGCTGGAGCTGGCATCAGCCACCTTTGAAACCTTACTACGAAGATGTAAAGTTGCCGATGTATGCTGTTTGCTCAAAATACTGCCCCACTGGTAGAGACATATATCTAAACTTTGTCGAGAAGATCTCTGGAACTCTAAACTCTAGGATGGCGTTAGGCAAGATTTTACATGGTGTGGTGAGCGACTGTTTACAAGCCTTCCTTCAGAAGCGCAGCCTGAACTTTGAATTGTGGGAGCAAAAGATCCGGTGGGATGAGATACCTGCAAAGCGGGAAGAAGTTTTGGAGCCTGCGAGGAAAGTCTGGGAGTATTTAGTGAAGATATGCGAGGCGCGTTACGTTGACATAGCTTCTAGCCAGCCTTACGCATCTGAACAGGATCTACTGGCTTCAACCGTGCCATTCCTTGTTGAGCATAAGATTTCCGGGGAACTGCTAGGTCTAAGTGGGTTGTTGAGCTTAGATTGCTACGATTATATGAGAGCAATTATGTTTGATCTGAAAGTTGGAGACAAGCCGCAGGATTGGCATAGGTTGGCCCCTGTAGGCTACTCCATTGTCTTCGAGAGCGTCCACGAGGTGCCTGTCGACGTGTGCTGCGTTGTATATCTGAACCTGACTGGCAATCATATACTCGTAAAGAAAGATCTCTTCTTCGCCAGCGATGAGCTGAGAAACATGTGGATCGAGGAGAGAGATCGCAAGCTAGAGATTGTTGCTGAGAGGAGAGACCCTGGCAGACCTGAGAGGTCGCAATGCACCGAGGAGTGCAGGTATTATCAGGTTTGTTACAGTTAAACGGTGGCGAAGTTTGAAAATATTCCTCGATGATTTCGGGATTTTCCTCGGACGTAAAAGAAACAGGTTTGTTGTTAAGCAGAAAGATAGAAAAGACGAGATCGTCGCGGATAATGTGGATTCTATTGTTTGTGCATGCCAAGGTGTGTCAATGTCCGCCAGCGCCCTTAACCTTGCGATGACACATAACATACAGGTGGTTTTTGCAAGGTATGGCGGTTGGCCTTATGCGATTCTAATGCCGACAGCCATGACTGGCTCTGTAAGAGCTAGGCGAGAGCAGTTTCTGGCATACAACGACGAGCGAGGCTACTTCTTAGCAAAGAACTTCGTTGCTGGAAAGCTAGCGAACCAAGCAAACTTCCTGCGGCTTATAGCCAAAAACAGGAAGACAACAAATCCTCTCTTAGCCCAGAGAATTTACGATTCAGGACGTGCAGTTAGCGACATCGCCACACGACTTGCTAGTGTAACAAGTGGAAGAATAGACGAAAAACGCCAAGAGTTAATGAACCTCGAGGCGGAGGGGGCTAGAGTATATTGGGGCGCCATAAAGGAGATTCTGCCTAAGGAGTTGAACTTTGAGGGGAGGGAGACAAGAGGCGCTCGGGATCCGTTTAATGTTATGCTGAATTTTGGCTATCAAACAGTATTATTTCCGGAAGTTTGGAAGGCTGTCAGCCATGCGGGGTTAGACCCTTATGCTGGTTACCTACACGCGGACAGGCCTGGTAAACCTTCGCTAGTGCTCGATCTGATGGAAGAGTTTAGGCAGCAAATTGTGGATAGGGCAGTGATCGGCTTACTCTCTAGGAACATAATTAAACCAAACGGGATTTTGGTTGTTGAGAGCCCTGAGGAAGGACGTATACTTAGCCGGGAGGTAGTGAAGATGCTCCTTATGGGCCTACAAGAGAGGCTTGACTCTGAAGCTATGTTCGACAATCAGAGGGCGCCCCTTAAAAGTTTCATCTATTCTCAGGCGCGCCGTGTTACACGTTTCCTCCTAAATGAAACAACTTACATCCCATTCACGCTAGGGTGGTAAGATGCGATATATAGTAATCTATGATGTTACGGATGACAATCTGAGGAGTCTTGTGGCTGAGACGTTGAAGGATTATGGGCTGGACAGGATTCAGTATAGCGCTTTCATAGGAAAATTAAGGAGAGATGAGCTTAACAGCCTAATAGTAGACCTCAAGAACCTAATTAAGGATCTATTCGAGAACGTGCAGATATATCCACTCTGCGAGGTGTGTTTTAAGGGGAGAAGAGAAGTCGGCAAACCGAAGCGATACGAGCTGGTTGAAGAGAAAGCTAAAGTTGCCTACTTCTAACACAGCTGAAATTTCTGCGCTCGTAACACGGTAAGGCACACTACTTATACCGCCAATAATCCCTTGTTTCGCCGGAATCATCCGGCAAAGACGACGCCGCTAAAATGTGACTTGGTCTTGACCAGATAAATTTTAGTTTTGTTTGCTAGCAAGATCTAAAACTATCATTAGCAATAAGATTATCCGGTGTGTTACGTGAAGGTTGTTACGAAGTACCTCAAGCTCCATACCCGTGGAGAGTTGGAAATGGTAGATATAACCCCCCTCGTAGAAGGGGCTGTAGAGGAGGCTGGTCTTAAGGACGGTATTGTAACAGTCTTCGTAGCCGGGTCCACTGGAGCCGTAACCACCATTGAATATGAACCAGGTCTCCTAAAAGATTTCCCAGCGATGCTAGAGAGGGTAGCTCCTAGGGGGATCCTCTACGAGCATGAAAGACGGTGGCACGATGGTAATGGACACTCTCACGTGAGAGCCTCACTCCTAGGGCCAAGCTTGACTGTACCGATCGTGAATCGCAAGCTAACCTTGGGAACTTGGCAGCAGCTAGTCTTCGTAGAATTGGATATACATAGTCGATCTCGGGAGCTAGTATTACAAATCATGGGAGAATAACACTGTAGGCGAGGTGGTTAGAAGTCCTCTGCTCATCTATGATATTCAATGCTGTGGCCCACCTAGCACATTGTAACCTACCTCAGGTTGCGTTTAGCTCTTACTAGGTTTGGCTATTCAGTATGTGCTTCTAGGTTGGCCTTTAACACCTGTATATTTTCAACATGTCAGGTGCAACGCGGCTGCCGCCTTCACTTTGAGAACCCTATCCCCTGATCATTCAGAAACTGCAGTCTCTTCAGGGATATCCATGCAACTTGAGTAGCCTGTCCCAACAATGAGAATCTCAGGTCTATACTAAATAACAACCTTTAGATCTTCGATGCTGAGCTAGTGTCCAACTCTCCGCCGTCACCCTTCCAAGATACGGCTCCATAGTGGCACCAAATCTCTAGAGTAGCGTTTACTGCCGATTACGATTTTCCCAAAAAATTGTAAAACTCGATCACTTATGCCCTTTATTTACAGTTCGGCCCTTCACGATTTGAGAGTTACGTTAAACAAAAGCCCCACAAAGCTCAGGCTTAATCGGCCGCTATCGACAATGGGTCCCGGTGCATAAAAATCCGCCATCTGTATCCTATTACATGCCGCATTATTCAACACCTAGCAAAGCTTTAAATATATTTTGCGGCACAAAATGTAGCAACCGACTGGTGTCAAGCTAATGTCTGCGGAAAAATATAAGAAAATAGGAGTTGAAGAAGTTTTAGAAGGCATCAAATGCGGTTTAAACATAGCAGAAATGGCGCAAAAATATAATGTCTCAAGGGATACAATTGAAAGGCGGCTTAAGTTTGCCGCAGAAAAATTCCCTGAGCGCCTAGAGGAAGCCAAAAAGATGGGTAAAATTTTGGCAGGCGGCCAGCATGTATACCTTATAGGCGAGGCTTTAGTGGGGCAGGAGCCCGATCTCGCACATGTTGATCTGGTCATCGGAGATAAGGCTGGTCCTGTAGGCCAAGCGTTTGCGAATGGTCTCTCACACCTGTCAGCTGGACATACGCCATTGTTAGCCGTTATAAGGCCGAATCTCCCTCCGAAGCCTTTCACTTTGATCGTTCCTAAAGTTACCATCAAAGATTTTGAGCAGATAGGCAAATATTTTGGGCCGGCTCAGGCTGCTGTGGCCAAGGCTGTTGCTGACTCGGTGGAGGAGGGAGTTATCCCTCGGGATAAGATCGATGAGTGGGTGATCGTCGCAAGTGTATTCGTCCACCCGGAGGCCAAAGATTACCGTAGTATCTATCATTACAATTACGGCGCTACAAAGCTTGCTATTAAAAGGGCGCTAAGTAGCTATCCCCCCCTCGACAAGATTTTATACGATAAGGATAGAGCTAAACACCCGATCATGGGCTTCAGGGTGCCAAGGCTCTGGATGCCCCCCTATATGCAGGTCGCCCTTGACATTCCTGACATTGAGGTAGTGAAGCGTGTCATCAGCGAATTGCCCCAGAGTGACCGAATAATTTTGGAGGCTGGAACCCCTCTCATCAAGAAGTATGGTGTGAAGGTCATCCGTGATCTGCGCGAGTTTGCTAAGGATGTGTTCATAGTGGCGGACTTGAAGACATTGGATGTAGGGCAGGTGGAGGTTGACATGGCTTATGAGGAGACAGCCGATGCAGTTGTAGCCTCTGGCCTAGCGCCCAAAGAGACCCTCGACAAGTTCATTTACGAGGCTGAAAGGTTTGGGATCTACTCGATGGTGGATATGATGGGTGTAGCGGATCCACTTGCGGTGTTGAAATCTTTACAGGAGCCGCCTGGCGTAGTTATTCTCCACCGTGGCATAGACGAGGAGCGTGGAGGCAAAACCCGTTGGGAGTATATAAAGGAGATCAAGGAGTTCTTCAAAGATAAAAAGATACTATTTGCTGTGGCGGGCGGCATAGAACCGCAGACTGTACCATTAGCCCTTCAATCTGGGGCTGATATAATTATTGTTGGTCGTTACATTACGCAGTCCAAGGATATAAGGAGGGCAGCTAGAGAGTTCCTGCAGTCGCTGGGTGTAGATATGGATCTCTTTAGGGTGCACGTGGAATAACTCGCCGGTTGAATTAAGATTTTCTAAGGCTTCTGCAGAGTACGCTGCAAAATAGACCTTCACCTCACAGATTTCCAATAGTCTAAAAAGACTCATCCCCGTTTTACTCCAGCTTGTGGTAGGTTCGTATTTGTGGGGTTAGTTGGGGGGTCTTTGTGCCAGATTAAAGTGTAGCCCCTGTAGATATGCCAACTTTTTCTACTAACTTGCCTTCGCCCTTGCTGCGTATTCTCTGACAGCCTCCACTTTTTCCTCGAGTGTCCTAAGTTTATCGCGTCTATCATCTATTCGCAGTTCACATTCAACACGTTGCGCCCCCAAACCTATAACAGCCTCATGAGCGCACTTGGCCGCCCTGAATATGTCATCTATGCTTTCAGCCTCCAAAATTGTGCTCATGGGTGTAATCTGGTAGCGTACATTCCCCAACTTGTCAATGGCGGCGATAGCTGCACCAAGATATTTCCCTATACTTGTTCCCACACCTACCGGGATTATGCTCAAATCTGCTATCACCCTTCCATGTTTAGGCAAAACCTTTCAACACCTCCTACATTAATTTCTCTTCTCGAACTTTTAAGTAGCTCTTAGACCCCTATGCCCCTTAGGTCAGCTTTAACTTCGGCCTAGGTTTGATTGGTTTGCGGTCTTCAGCTAACTCCCTTATCTTCTTTAGGTTGCCGATATCGTCGCGTCGACGGTCGACAGGAGTTTCAAGTATGAACGGCAGCAGCTGTAGCTCCTTGCGTCTTAGTAGAGCCTTGAAGCCGCCCTCACCTATGCATCCTAGTCCGATGTGTTCGTGTCTATCTATATGTGAGCCTAGATCACCCTTTGAGTCATTGGCGTGAACAACCTTGAGCTTCTCCAAGCCGATTACTCTGTCAAGCTCTTTGAGAGTTATATCTACACCTTCCTCATCCCTCAGCTCATAGCCGGCGGCGAAGGCGTGGCATGTGTCTAAACAGACTCCAACACGGTCTGGTTGGTCTATGCGGTTGAGTATATGTTTCATCTCCTCGAAGGTGGAGCCCATGCTATTCTTTGTTCCAGCAGTATTCTCGAGGAGGATTATCACTTCATTATCAACCCTTGAGAGAGCCAAATTCACCGCCTTAACAATCCTATCCCTCCCCTGCTCCACACCGCTACCTTGATGACTGCCCAAGTGAGTTACAAGGTAGGGTATTCCTAACTGCCCTGACCGCTCCAACTCCGCCACCAAAGTCCTCTTAGATAACTCGTAAACATCATCGTTAGGCGAGGCCAGGTTTGGGAGGTAGGGCATATGGTCTATCACAGGCCCTATTCTGGCGTTCTCAAGTTTCCTGCGGAAGGATACTGCTTCCTCTAAGGTTAGAGGTTCGAACTTCCAACCGCGTGGATTTCGAGTAAATATCTGGAATGTTTCACATGTTTTCTCTTCTGCTCTATCCACTGCCTTATCTATCGAACCAGCAATAGAGACGTGTACTCCAAATCTCAAAGCGACTCGAAGCCCCTTATTATGGTACTATATGGCGATGATACTTAAACGTCAGCTTCGAACGCAGCAGTTTTAACCTTTTGAAGACGAATTAATGCATATTTTATCTGTTGGGCTCAACGGAGACCTACATGCGTTTAGATTCTTGGCATACCGTACTCTTTGCCGCTTGCACGGTGTCTCGTCTTAATGACCTTCACAATATAGCTAACAATCCATGTATGTTGCGTGATGAGTATAAAACCCTCTTATCCAGCTATTCGCAAGCCTCTAGATGAATGTTCAGTTTTAAACTAGCATAGCCTTTATCTTATTACAGGTGAAAACGAAGTCTGAGAGTGGAGTGGTCAGGTTGTCCGAACGATCTACAAGGGAAGAGCTCTTGGAGAGGTCCTGTAAGCCGAGCAAGTTAGCTCTAAAATATCACGTCTTCTACCGTGGGAAGATTGAGGTCTCTCTCAAGACGCCAGTTAGGAGTTACGAAGAATTCGCCATATGGTATACCCCTGGAGTAGCTGAACCTTGTAAGGCCATATCCGAGAATAGAGGGCTGGTCTATGATCTTACCAACCGCTGGAATACGGTAGCCATTGTAAGCGACGGGACGAGGGTTCTTGGCTTAGGGAACATAGGCCCTGAGGCAGCTCTTCCCGTGATGGAGGGGAAGGCGCTCCTCTTCAAATACCTCGGTGGCGTGGACGCCTACCCTCTCTGCCTAGCTACACAGAACGCCGAGGAACTCATCTCCGCAGTAAAATGGCTTCAACCATCATTTGGTGGAATAAACCTTGAAGACATCGAGCAACCTAAATGCTTCTATATCCTCAACCGTTTGAGGAAGGAGACTGAGATCCCAGTTTGGCATGATGATCAACAGGGGACCGCCACCGTGATGCTGGCAGCTTTAAAGAACGCCTTAAAGCTCGTCGGCAAAAGAATAGGCGAAATCCAGATAGCGATGATTGGGGCAGGTGCAGCGAGTATCTGCACTGCTAGACTCTTTATCGCTGCCGGGGTTAAACCTGGAAACATGTTCGTAGTCGACAGTAAAGGTATACTACACTCTGGAAGGGTCGAGCTTAAGGGTGAACATCCTGAGAAGTGGGAACTCTGCCTTAGGACCAACTTAGAAAATAGAATGGGCGGCATAGAAGAGGCCATGAGAGGTGTCGATGTCGCTGTGGCCATGTCGAGGCCAGGTCCCGGCGTGATAAAACCTGAATGGGTCAGAAACATGGCTTGTGAACCCATCGTGTTCGCTGCCGCAAACCCAGTCCCTGAGATATGGCCTTGGGAGGCTAAGGAGGCAGGGGCAAGGGTGGTGGCAACTGGCAGATCGGACTTCCCCAACCAAGTAAACAACTCCCTAGGTTTTCCAGGAATCTTCAGAGGTGTCTTGGACGTTAGGGCGGCATCAATTACCGATGAGATGTGCATCGCAGCGGCAGACGAGTTGGCAAGGTTGGCTGAGGAGAAAGGGCTGAGTGAAGACTACATAATTCCATCGATGGCCGAGTGGGAGGTCTACCCAAGAGAAGCCGTAGCTGTAGCCCAGAAGGCTATAGAGCAAGGTGTGGCGAGGATAAAGCCGAACAGAGAGGATCTATACGAGAACGCTTCGAATATCATAAAACGGGCGCAGTCCATCGTTGAGCATCTTGCGAGGGGGGGTCTCATAAAAGAACCCCCACCCTAGGGAACAATGCCCCCGTTAATGAGGCAATGCCTCTTGGAGGCGGTCTCCACGCACGCTCTGCTGATATCTGACATACCACTTTGACTGCTTTATTAAATGCCAAAGCTGAACTGCTGCGAGGTCTCACTGAACTGTGATACCTAATATTTCTGCAGGTTGGATTTTATATTTTACGAGGGCACCTACCACCATAGGCGTGTAAGACTTCCTTAAACCGCTATCTATCTACCTAAGGCGGGGTCACATAGAGGGACATAGAACTATTGAGGTTTCCCGACAATTTCAGGGTCGAGGCTGCCAGGAGAGCTCAAATGGAGTTAGGTCGCCGAGTTATAGAGGAGAATTGCCTCCCCCAAAGGGTGAGAAACGTTGGGGGAGTGGATGTGGCGTATAGGGGGGAATTAGCAGTCGCAGCTGCGGTTATTCTAGACTATGATAGCCTTAGTCTAATAGAGTCAAGAACATTAGAGGCTAGAGTCACATTCCCATATGTCCCAACATTTCTTTCCTTCAGGGAAGCTCCACCGATCTTTAGGGTTCTCAGACTGCTCAAGGCTAAGCCCGACGTTCTGATGGTAAACGGGCATGGCGTGGCACATCCATACGGTTGCGGCCTAGCTTCACATATAGGCGTAATCCTAAAACAACCTACGATAGGTGTAACTGATGGGTTGCTGTGTGGGGAAGTAGAACCTCCAACTGGAGATCTTGCACCAATACTCTACAAAGGGCGAAGGGTAGGTGTGGCTCTATCCACTGGAGGTGGACGGTGGATTTATATCAGCGTAGGGAACATGGTCACTCTCGACAGCGCCGTCGACTTGACGCGCAGTCTCCTGCGTGGGGGCAAGATGCCTGAGCCCTTAAAAACAGCAGACAGCCTAGCTAAGAAGGCAATCATAGCAAAAACTGTTGGAGCTCACAAACTTTCCTCACCAAACTCATCGTAATAACGCATCTAATGAAGAGGCACACTGAAAGAATGGTTTATTTGACAGATGTAAGTTCTAAGATTTTCATGAAGACGAAGGTCTTATTTGTCTGCACGCACAATTCAGCCCGTTCTCAGATGGCGGAAGGATTTTTGAACGCACTCTATGGAGATAGATATGAAGCATATAGTGCTGGAATAGAGCCCACTAAAGTTAATCCTTACACCGTTAAGGTAATGGCTGAGATTGGAATTGACATTTCAACTCACCGCTCAAAGAGTATAGAAGAATTCATTGGACAGAATTTCGACTACGTAGTGACGCTC
Source organism: Candidatus Bathyarchaeia archaeon (assembly GCA_038883335.1). Lineage (NCBI taxonomy): Archaea > Thermoproteati > Candidatus Bathyarchaeota > Bathyarchaeia (SeqCode) > Bathyarchaeia archaeon. The sequence continues at coordinate 77,276 of JAVZMI010000004.1, read as the reverse complement.
TGCGACAATGCGAGAGAAGTGTGCCCATTCTTTCCCGGAGGTAAAACACTTCACAAAGATTTCGAAGATCCAGCCGAATTTAAAGGTAAAGAAACCGAAACACTGGAAAAAGTTAGGCATGTAAGAGATAAAATCAAAGACTGGATAGAAGAAACATTCGGCACTAGTTTATCAGAGAGATAAAAACACCCAGCTACTCAAACTTCGCCATACTTCTGCTTTGTCTCTTAACGTAGGAACAGTCAGAAGGCGGAGAAAAGACAGCAACTACAAGTAAAGTGGTGGACCGGCCGGGATTTGAACCCGGGGCCTTACGGGTGTTCCTTTCCGCATTTTAGGCTTAGCTTGCCAAGCGGACGATCATTCCAGGCTGATCTACCGGCCCTCTTCCGATTTGTCTATTTTGGTTTTGTTTCTCATGTATGGTTTATTGGTTTACGGCATTATAGAGTTGGTGGGGGTTTATAGGTTTTGCCTGTTGCGCGTGATGGGTATCTGTTCAGTAAAAGCATGAATTTAACTAATCAGACAATATCTTTAAGGTGATCAAATTCGAGTAGTTTAGTCAGCAACATTAGTGCAGAGTATGCCTATGAGGTGTGAGTTTTGACGATTTTCAAATTGCCGAAAATGAGTAAAAGTGAAATCGAAGAGTTGATTAAAGAACAAGTAATTTGTCGAATTGCTTTCAAAGGAGACAAGTACCCTTACATGGCTCCATTCCAGTATGTTTTAATGAACGGGTTTATCTACTTTCACTTTACCAATTATGGTAGAAAGATGAGGTTGCTTGAGAAGGATAAACGTGTTTGTATTGAGATAGAGAAGTATAAGCCAGATCTTAGTGAATACAAGTTTATTGTTCTAAGAGGATCACTGAAAATAGTAACTGATCCTCATGAGCGAGCCATGGTAATAGAGAGAATGGCTGAAGAAGGTAAACAGAAACTCTCCGCAAACTTTCTTGCCGCTCATGGATTCAAAAAGGAAGAAGGCTGGTCTTCACTCGCTCCACAAAAGCCTTTGATTATAGTTAAGCTTGAGAATGTGGTACAAGAAATTGGCTTAAAATCTCCTTGATTCAATGTCGGGCGTTTATTCCAAGATTTTGGTCGCGAAAATTCCTCTCTGGACTTCTTTACACTCTAGTAAAAGTGCTTCATATCTTTCTCTACATCTAAGGCTTGACAGAATTCCTACGATTGATAGTTCCAATAAACATATGAATTTCAACATGTTCCCCAACAAGTGCGGCTTGCATATAATTCTGGGATCAACCATCCACATTCTCACAGTTTATTAACCACCAGGCCTAATTTTTTTAATCGTCGCCTGCACTGGAACTATCTCTAATATTCTGTGCCTCAACTTTTATATACCCGCCTTAAGAGATAAAACTCAAAGAGTGCGCAAATGGCATCCACTAATTCTGCCCCTCTTAGATGGTTAAACATCGTGACTTTTGCGTTCACTATTGCAGTTAACGGCTTAGCCGGCAATACCACAATTCTCGGTGGCAAGAACACGGCTCAGATTTCTGACGCAAATCCGACTCTAATAACTCCTGCAGGTTACACATTCTCCATTTGGGGAATCATCTACATCCTACTGGGAATCTTTGTAATATTTCAGGCACTGCCCAATAAACAAGGAAAAGATTTTCACAAAAGAATTGGGTGGTTTTTTATCATAAGCAACTTGTTAAACGTTACCTGGCTTTTCCTTTGGCAGTATGAACATCTCAGTTTATCCGTCATTATAATGTTTCTGCTTCTCGTAACTCTGATTGCGATTTACCTGCGCGTCAATATCGGCAAGTCAGTAGTTCCCTTACGTGAAAAACTAGCTGTTCATATACCTTTCAGCGTCTACTTGGGGTGGATAACTATTGCCTCTATTGCAAATGTCGCGGTCGCGCTAGTTTCCGTTAAATGGGATGGTTTCGGAATAAGCCAAGAAACGTGGGCTATTCAAATTCTAATGGTAGCCTTGTTAATCACGCTACTTGTTATAGCCACTAGAAAAGATTTAGCCTATGGACTGGTAATAATCTGGGCGTTGCTTGGTATCGCAGTAAAGCAAAATGTAAACCAAAGCATTGTCTTAACAACTGAAATAGGCGCTGTAGTTATTGTATCCGCATCGATCTTGGTAGCTATGGTTTCGAGATTGAGACGATAAGAACTTTTATTACTTCTGATGGCAAGTAAATCCGAGCGTCTTCATCTTCAAATGTTCATGACTGGCTGTGATGAGTTTGGATTAGATTATGAGTATTTGGTTTACGCTTAGGTTTAAGACTATCTCTGCAATGTCACTTGTGTATTCTGCTGTTCTTCGTATGCTCTCCATTATCATTCTCATGCTTGGAATATTTGTTTGTTTATTTCTCAATTGAATTTCTTTTAATACTTCGTCTTCGAGGGGCGCTATTTTTTTGGCTTTTGAAACTACCTGGTCAGCTAGCATATAGTTCCTTTTGAATAGAGATTTTATGGCGTCCTCGAAAATTGCTTTAGCGAAGACGCTTATTTCATAGATTTTTTTGAATATCTCTTCACTCGGTTTCTCTTCTAATGCCTGAACATGTTCGGCGATTTTTGCTGCATGGTCAGCTATTCTTTCAACGAACTTCACGACTACCCTGTATCCCAGGCAGTCTTGCGGGTTGGAAAGCCCGATGTCTTTAAGGGATCTCTCGTTACGGACTGCTATCTTCAATTGTCGTATTATGTAGAGGCTGAAGCGATCAACCTCATCATCTAATTGTATAACCTCTTTTGCAAGTTTTTTGTCTAGGTTTTTTAATGCTTGTATTGCATCGTCGTGCATTGAAGTGGTGATAAGGCACATGCGTCTTAAAGCATTTTCAACCGAAAGCTCCGGGTAGCTCAGCAATACTTGTAGTTTAATCTCATTAGATGTTTCTGATATGATCTCTGTTCCTACAAGTTTATTTCTTGCCAACTCCTTTATGGCGTTTCTTTGCGACGTACTTAGGCGTTTGTCTTTTGCCCTTATAACAATGAGGCTGTATCCCACTAAGTACAGTGATATTATTTCTCTCACTATAGTGCTAGGGTCATTTTCGTCTGGAATTTTTATATCAGCCTCAACAAATTGAGGGTACGTTTTCGCCATTCCTTTTGGAGTTAAAATCAGTGAATTATTTTGTTGGGATATAATTATCTGGCCTCCAACCTTTAGTCCTAGCGAAGCTACCCATTTTTTTGGCAGCGAAACAATGTATGTTGATTTGCCGGTGAACTGAATTTTCCTCGTTTCTTCGCGTGGTTGTTCTATCATGTAGAAACCTTCTATATAACAAGCTTTTTACTATATAGAATATTAGGATAAGATATATAGATTTTTCTGAACTTTAGAAGAAATATGAACCAAATGAAGGCCGTCTATAAAGTTGCCATACCACTAGTTATAGTCGCAATAGTTGCGGTGGGTATTTTTGCCAATCAATACTTTTTAGCAACACAATCCATAACGTTAAACGGTGCTGGCGCAACATTTCCGTTCCCATTAATTGACAAGTGGGCCGCTGAATATCACAAGATTAAGCCTAACATTCAAGTTAACTATCAGGCGATCGGAAGCGGTGGAGGGATACAGCAACACATCGAAAAAACTGTGCATTTCGCAGCCAGCGATGCCCCCTTATCAGAAGTTCAAGCTGGAAAAGCGCCTGATACATTGCATATGCCGATAACCATAGGTGGAGTCGTTCCGATATACAATATTCCAGGCATATCAGAAGGGCTGAGATTTACAGGTGAGATCTTGGCAGACGTTTATCTCGGAAAAATCACAACGTGGAATGACCCTGAACTTGCTACGATAAATCCAGGCATCAGTCTTCCAGACCAGCAAATAATAGTTGTGCATAGGTCTGACGGAAGTGGAACAACTTTCATTTGGACAAGTTACTTATCAAACTTAAGCTCAGAATGGACAGCAACCGTTGGAAGGGGGACCTCGGTAAACTGGCCAGTCGGCCTCGGAGGAAAAGGAAACGATGGAGTCGCAGCTCTTGTCCAGTAAACTCCATATTCCATAGGGTATGTCGAATTCACCTATGCCAAGAAGAATAATTTGGCATATGGTTACGTGCAAAACGCCGCCGGCGAATTTATAGAGCCAAGCATTGAGTCGTTTGCCAAGGCTGCGGATTATGCCGCAGTTACCCTGCCAATGGGTGACGAAAGCTGGGCTACGGTTTCAATAGTTGACAGTTTAGCCGGCAATGCGCAAGCTAGGGGCGCCTACCCGATAACAAGCTTCTCTTATGTCCTAGTATACAGGGAGTTGAATGTTCTGCCAAATATGAATGTAACAGCTGCTAGGGCGCTGGTGGATTTTTTGTGGTGGGCGATACATGACGGGCAAAACTATGCGTCTGACCTATACTATGTTCCTTTGCCATCAAGCGTTGTCACGCATAATGAGGCAACAATCCAGTTGATAACCTACAACGGGCAACAGTTACACTAGAGATAAAAACATGAGTCCTCGCAAAATATCCTTTTTTTCGGAGATCAACCATGAAATCTCTTTTGCGTTTTAAATGGCGAATCAGGGGCGACGGTGTCTTTGAGCTTGTAGGCATGTTGTTTGCTTCTAATATCCTTCTGCTTCTTTGTTTTATGGTCTATGAGCTAGTTAAAGGGTCATGGCTCTCTATTCAAACTTTCGGGTTAGGCTTTGTCTTGGGAACTAAATGGGACCCCGCCATATCTCGGATTTTCGGGGCTTTACCGTTAATACTGGGCACCATTGTCACTTCAGCCATCGCTCTCCTTATAGGCGTGCCCATAAGTCTTGGAACAGGGTTGGCTCTTTCAGAATACATGCCTAAAAGATTTGGGTTTGCATTTTCTTTTCTAGTGGAGCTTTTAGCTGCTGTTCCAAGCGTTATCTATGGGATTTGGGGGATATTCGTCCTAATACCCTTTTTACGTGACAATGTCTATTCAAGTATGCAAACATTTTGCGGGTTTATCCCTGCATTTTCAGGGCCCATCTATGGCGGCGGTTCTCTCACGGCTGGTATCGTTCTAGCGATAATGATTATCCCAACAGTTTCATCTGTTATGCGAGACTTGTTCTCAGTTGTGCCAAATTCCCCGCGAGAGGCGATGATAGCCCTTGGCGCCACAAAATGGGAAACAGTCAAAACAGTGATCAGCTACGCGCGTTCGGGGGTTGTAGGCGCTGCTATGTTGGGACTTGGGCGAGCTGTCGGGGAAACTATGGCGGTCACAATGGTCATTGGAAACAGATTTCACATCTGGCCGCCTTCGCTTTTTGATGCATGGTACACTATGGCAGCCATAATTGCTAATGAACTTTTGGAAGCCACATATGACCTTTATGTAAGCGCGTTGATGAACGTCGCACTCGTTCTGTTGTTAATAACTTTGACAATTAATCTTCTCTCTCGGCTGGTTGTTTGGCGGGCGCTTAGGCTGGTTAGGGGGATAGCTAAAGAGTGAGAAAAATGGATTATTACAGGTTCAGGATACTCAAGAATAATGCCGTTCTTTTCCTTGTGTATCTATCCCTCGTGGCGGCGTTAATCCCTCTTTTTAGCATACTTTGTGAGGTAGCTCAAAAAGCCATTTCCGTTGTTAGCCTAGATTTCCTTGTTAAACCGACACCTACAGTTGGCGAAGAGGGAGGGGGCATCGCAAACGCTATCCAAGGTAGCTTGATAACTATTTGGCCTCCCTTATAGGCGTCCCCATAGGACTGATGTCAGGCATATTCCTCAGCGAGTATGACGAACGCAAGCTGCCTGTAATTGTTAGGTTCTTTAATGATGTTCTAAGTGGCGTCCCATCCATAGTAATTGGAGTATTCGCCTACGCGTTAATTGTTCGTTCAATTGGGTTTTCAGTTATCGCGGCAGCCTTCGCGCTGGCAATAATCATGGTCCCCATCGTAACTAGGACAACTGAAGAAGCACTAAAACTTGTGCCTCTAAGCCTCCGCGAGGCAGCTATAGCTTTAGGTGTCCCGAGGTGGAAAACCGTTGTCTCTATAGTATTCAAAAGTGCCAAAAAAACGGTGGCAACAGGGATTCTGCTTTCCGTCGCGAGAATTGCCGGAGAATCGGCTCCCGTACTTGTAACAATGGGATATTGGCGGTGGTGGTTCGCCGGCTTAAACAAACCAGCTACTAACCTAGCCTTAAACGTCTTCGTCTTCGTAATGACGCCCTTTGAAGGTTGGAAAGCCCTAGCATGGGGTTCAGCTTTGGTGCTTATACTGCTTGTTTTGGGAATAAACGTTGCGGTTAGAGTTTTCACAAGGGAGAGATATTAATGGCAGCCAAGTTTCAAATAGAAAACTTGAACGCGTGGTTCAATTCAAAACATGTATTAAAAAATGTCAACATGGAAATTCAGGAAAACACCGTAACAGCCATCATAGGACCCTCTGGATGTGGCAAAACCACTTTTATCCGCTGCCTCAATCGGATGCATGAAATAACCCCTTACGCCCGAGTAGCTGGGAGAGTTTTGTTTAACGGTGTTAACATCTACGACGGCGATGTTGATCCTGTTATGATAAGGAGAAAAATAGGCATGGTTTTTCAAAAACCAAACCCCTTCCCAATGATGTCCATATACGATAACGTGGCCGCAGGCCTAAAACTGAATGGAATTCGAGACAAGAAAAAAAATTGACGCAGTTGTCAAGCGAAGCCTAGAACTTGCCAATCTTTGGGACGAGGTTAAAGACAGCTTAAACAAGTCTGGAGCCAGCCTTTCTGGTGGGCAACAGCAAAGGCTTTGTATAGCTCGTGCATTAGCTGTAGAACCTGAAGTTTTGTTGATGGACGAGCCATGCTCAGCCCTTGACCCGATAGCAACAGCGAAAATAGAAGTCCTAATACGGAAACTGGCTGAAAACTACACGGTCGTAATTGTAACACATAACATGCAACAGGCAGCAAGAGTTTCAGGCTACACGGCATTTCTTTATCTTGGCGAGCTGATAGAATACGGCACAACAAAGCAAATTTTTGAAAATCCAAGATACGAGCTAACAGAAAGATACATAACAGGAGAGTTTGGTTGAAGATGAAAGATACGGGCAAAATTATCAGCGCCGGTCTTCAAGAATCGTTCTTAGCTCTCCATAATAATGTGTGGGCTGGCTTATTGCACCGTTCTCGTATTAATTATGGAGTGTTTTGAAACCAGAAACGTCTACAAAAGTTTGAGAAACGTTCTGAAGCCCTTTTTAACAGCTAATGGTGAAGATGGTTTACGATACCGAAGTAGCGAAGGTACTGAAGCGCAGAACGCCGCCTGGTTGACTAGGTAGAGTTTTAGATATCGATACCTTAATAGTTTCTGGGAAACTTGTCTCTGTGAAGTTTCAGGGCGAAACTTCGGGACGCGTGGTGATGGTTTATGGTTAAAGAGATGAGATTAACGGTTGTAGTTGAAAATTCAGCCAGCTTAGAGAAGCCCTACTTGTTAGCTAAACATGGACTGTGCTTTCTTATAGAAGTGAAAATAGATGAGAGCCGAGAGACATTGATAATGATGGATACAGGTCCTTCGTCGGATGTTACGCTTCACAATATTAAAGCATTGGGTGTGGACCTAGAGAATATTGAAGCGATAGTTCTCAGCCACGGGCACTATGACCATGTTGGTGGTCTCTTAGATGTGCTGAAACAAATAAACAGCCAAACTTTAGTAGTAGCTCACCCAAAAATCCTCAACCCGAAGTTTACATACAAACCAAACCTAAAACATATAGGCCCGCCATTCAAACTTCACGATGTTGAATCAGCCGGAGGCCTGCCGCTTTTAGCCCGTAACTCAGTCATGTTGGCTAAAGGGGTTATGACAACGGGAGAAATAGAGCGAAGCGTCGACTTTGAAAAGACGGAGGACTTTCGAACTGTTGATGAGGGTATCTTCAAGGAGGATGCTATGTTGGATGAGCAGTCTTTGATATTTGACCTCGAGGGTAAGGGGCTTGTTGTTATTTCCGGCTGTGGGCATTCAGGAATAATAAACACCATTAGACACGCACAGAGAACAGCAGGGGAGAACAATTTATACGCGGTGATTGGAGGTTTCCACCTAATAAAGGCTAGCGACGAGAGGATCCGAAAGACAATAGATGAACTCCTAAAGTTCAACCTGAAACTGATCGGGTCGTGCCACTGCACTGGGTCCAAAGCAGTCCAACAGCTCAACAACGCCTTTGGCGAGCATTACATCTCCCTCAGAACCGGTGATGTTTTAAGGCTTTGAAAAATGTGATTGAAATGTCTAGTAAAATAATAATCAACGCTCAGGGAGATTAGAGTTGAGAAAGTTTGCCTAAGATTATGGCTACATGGAAGTCGAAACAGATACTGGTCATGCTGGCGTCTGCTGTACTCTCTAAACCGAAATAGCCTAGCCGGCTAGCTTCAATAGTGTTCTGGTAATATTCCAAACAGACGCAATAAAAGCTGAAAATGTCATGTCCTTTAAGTTGAGTTTTTTTTATAATCTCTTTAGTGTGGGGCTTTTAATCTTCCTAGTCTCCCCAAAGCCGCAGGCGGCGCATCTCCTCTTTCGGATATGGAAGGCTCTTCTGCCGCATCTCCTGCATCTCACATGAACAGGCTTGTTGAACTTACCGGATGATATCGCCATAGATCTCTACCTGCGCTTTGCCCTCATGTTTTTGGTGGTGATATGACCACTACGTTATCTCCTCTGACGATGATTGTGCCTAACTTGAGTGACTTGTCTGGGAATAGATCCTCCGCCTCTTGGAGAACTAGGTTCATGTGCTGGTCGAAGCCTTGCAACTTACCTCGAATACTCTTGCCACCCTTCAACTTCACTAGGACGACTCTGCCGAGGCTCTCTTCCAAAATCTTGGTAGCCATATCCTCCGGCATCTTCACCATCCACCCCACTGATTTTCGATGTATACAATTTAAAGGTATCGATGGCAGAGTCTCCTAAATTTGAAGGAGTCGAGTCTGTGGGTCCCCAATAAAAGCTTAAGTGACGGGTTATATCGTAAGGTATAATAACTGCATACTTTTGTTTAGGTTGAGTTGCGTCGTTACTTTCTTAAGGGTAGGGAAATAAATAATTTAACAGAGAAGATTCCTGCCCCCATAGTGAACTATCTCGCTGAAAAGCATCTGAAGAGGCGCGTTGTTGTTGAGGTGGCAGAGCTAGAAGGATGGAAGGTATATTTCTTTGAGGGTCGCCCACTACTCGCAGAGACCGAGGACGGAAAAATTTTCCCGACATTGGGTTTCACGGAGGTGTTTAGTCTACTACCTAGGGTGATAGTGGACATGGGGGCTGTTCCTCACATCTGCAACGGCGCAGACATCATGGCCCCTGGCGTGGTAAAAATTGATGGTGAATTCGGCGGAGACTCTCTCCTCATAATTATCGACGAAAAGAACCTAAAACCAATCGCTATAGGGTGGTCAATATATCCCTCCAAGAACATGTCGATGACAAGGCGGGGAAAAGTTGCAGTGAATGTGCATTACGTGGGAGATAAGCTTTGGAAGGCATTACTGTCATCCGGGCTGAGCTAGAGGGCTTAGGCATCGGGGATTCTAGTCTTTTTCTCTAGGAAGTGGAGTCTCTTCTGAAGAGCTGCGAGAGCATCCCTTATCTTCTTCTCCCGTGTTTTCAACTCTTCTGCAAGTAGGTCTACATCAACCTGTCTGTCTGAACCTAACATATTGTAGAGGATCTCCCTCTCAAGGAGCTCAGTCGATGCCTCCCTAATCCTCTTGTGAGCTAAGTTCAGCGCTTTCTGCCTCAAACAGAAAAGAGCCGCCTCTGCCTCTTCCAGCCTCTCAGTCTCCCTATTGATTTCACATATCAGCGAATCCGCCATCTCTAGGCTCTTTGCTATGTCAGAGACTTTCTCCAACTCTTGGAGTCTATCTTCTAATCTCTTAAGTTCAATTGGGCATTTGGCAGGCTCTTTAACACGTGGCGGTACCTCGTATGTTCTGAAATAGCAGGTATCACCAGCTAATCCAACCGTCATGTAAAAGGATCTGGCGAGGGCATAGTATTTGCGGGGTGGGGCTGCAAGTTCACTGTCCGCCTCGTAAGCGTTTACAAGACCGTAACGTTTGAGAAGCTCCATATGTTTCAGGATCGCCTGTTGGCTTACTTCCAGCTCCTTAGCTAACTGTAGGAGGTAGCGTGGCTCTTCAGCTAGCAGCCTAATTATACGCCTCCTAGTCTCGTTGCCGAGAACGTCGAAGAGGGTGTCCATCGAATCCTGTTGCATAAAGCCTCTAAAATAGAGTTCTCTTAATATGATTTAAATCTTACTTTAGTTGAGATAGTAACAAAAAGTTCCTATTCCTCTTTCGGCTTGATAAAATCCAGCCCCCCAGCCGCCAGAGAGCCTACCACAACTCTGTAGTATGCTCTCCCACTTTGAACATCCCGAACTTCTTCGAGAATGCCCCGAACTGATATCACCTCGTCTTCGCGAAATATGCCACCGTAAAGACCCTCGAAACTTACAACCTCCTCTATACCATCAACCTCTACACCACTAACGACGCGGGCATCAGTCACACGGTAGGTAGCTGGTAAGAAGATGGAATCGCTTGCATCCTTTATGGCAGCCTCCACCTCCACTGGGCCGATATGCCTGAAGGCTCTACGCCCGTATACGTCAGCAACCTCTTTATCCAACCTGATTGGGTGAACGGAGAAGTTTACGTCGTTGAAGATGCCCCTATTCCAACTTCTCCCATAGATAACCTTAGCCTCGTTGCAGGTTAAGGGGTAATGCTCCGCCTTACTTTTGCACCATTCTTCCATTAGTGCGCCTGAAAACTTCTTAATGCTGCCACTTTTGCTGGTATAAAGTTTTAGCAGGGCATCTTTGACTTTTAGCGCATTCTCTCTCCCAAGGATGGTGAGGTCTATATCTGATACGGCTAGGCGGTGGATTCCAATCAGTATAGAGCCAGTCACCCCAAAGAACTCAGTGGACACTCTGCTCTCTTCTGAAAGCTTCGATACGAGCTGTACAGCCGCACTTTCAAGTTCATCCTTGCACCCTACCTCCAATAGTCTCCTAAGCCTCTCCTCTGGGCAGAAGTGGAATGTTATACTCTTGAGTGGGACTGCTGAGAAGTCTGTTTCTAGGTACCGGTCATGGAATACATACTCTGGGAAGTTTTCTCTGAGAAAGTTTAACGTCTCACGTATGTGGGGGATAGTATAATACGGCAATATCCGCTTGAACCTTCGGCCAGCAGAACCCCATTCTCCATCTTTGGCTGAAATATACTTCAAATAAGCCATCACCCTATCCGGAGGGTGCGTGTACCCCACTACACAGAAGTAGAGTTCTCCGGCAGCTAGGAGGTAATCCCTATCTTTAAATACCCTCAAGGAGCGCGGCATCACTTCACCGTAAGAATGTATTCTTGGCGCTGGTTTCCAACCACTACCCTATGATATACTACGTCTCTCTTACAAACCTTCTCCAGCTTTCCCCTAACGGAGATAGTGTCCCCTCTCCGGGCTTGCTCACAGAACCTCCCTCTAAAAGAAACCACCTCCTTCAAATCATCAACCTTCAGCCCCTTTGAATATTCAATGTTTTCTATCAGGTAGCGGCAAGGCGTAAATATTGAGTCACAGTCATCGACCACCTCAGCCTTAAATTCAACTTCCCCCTCAGCCTTATAGTAGGCTTCACCATAAGTCTCCCCAATCTCGCTAGGCTCTTTAACCAACCTGATGAAGTAATCTCGCCCTTGAAACTTGCCTTGAAGCACCTTGCCGCGTTCAATTCTCAGAAAATCCTCGTAGGGCATAGATGTATCTAAAACCCGGGAGCGGTAGAGTGCCTTCAAATCCTCCTCCTCATATAGCCTAACGCCCTCTAACTTCGAGAGGGCGAGTTCCCTTAGAGTGCGGTATACCTTCCGGCAACTCTCTTCGCCATAGAAGACTAGGTCGATATCCGATTCTGGCGTGTGAAGCCCTAGCATGATCGAGCCGGAGACGCCAACTTTACTCAATTGAATTCGTGATTTGTGCCTCAGGAGGCCCGCGAGAGCTAGCGTGCAGTGTTGCAAGGGGTCAAGCCTCACCAATCTCCGCAGACCAGCTAGGGCTGACACGGGTGTGAAGTAGCGCAAGATCTTCGAGCGTGGGACCTCCCCTTGTTCACAACCGAATACGGGGTCGTAAGGGAAAAACTCTGGAAACCTACTCCTAAGTAGTTTGCAGGCTTCACTAAGGCTTGGGATCCGTTCGTAGCACCGACCCTGCCTTCGTCTCCAACCTTCCTTGGTTTGGATGTATTTTGGGTAAGCTACTACACGGTCTGGGGGGTGGATTATGCCTTTAACGCTGAAGATAATCCTATCTGGGGTTTCCAGATAGTCACCTTCCCGAGGTGCCAACCTAATATAGGTTTTCAAGGTTGCCAGAAACTCCAAGCCTCGCCGCTGAGTCCTGACCTATAATTCCTCACCGATTTCCTCGATATACATAAGCGGATAATCAAGCTCAGGTATGTATCTCAGTCTGGCTGTAGCCTTTGCCTTGCCATATCGGATATTAACGGTAACATCAAGATGATCGCCCATCAGGGTCTCATAGTCGTAGGGGCTAGCTCTTTCCTTCGGTGTTTTAGTGTTGACCTTGACTTTTACATCTTCCCTGAAGGGCTGAAGCTTAGCCGTCTGCTCCATAGCCTTCTCGAGCGCTCTTACCGCCTTGAGGTCAGCCCCGGATATAGGCGTCCCGACGAACTGGTGGTAGAGAGCAGCGAGGGCTATTCCCCCTTCAAATGCTGCCCTCTCCCTCTCAGTGGTTCCTTTAGCAAAGTACTTAACGGCTGGGTCCTTCATACCTAACCGCCTCAACACCCACAAATTCTACACTAGTGGTAAAAAAGATAAAGGCTGCACGCATCTCTTATCGTTGAATTGCCGCGCTGAGGTTTCATTTTAAGGTTGAGGGGTGGCAGGCTGATCGCTATGGCATGCCCGCCTTAGCTCGCGTCTGAGTTCGCCCACGGTAATCTTTCTTCTAGTCACTAGGTCGTGTTTATGAACACTCTCGCTGCTTCTAACCTTAAATTCCACAACCACTGTATCTGGAAGTTCAGGAAAGCTCCTTATGAAATTTCGCATCATATGCCTTATGCAGTCCTCCACGAATCTGGGTCTCTCCGCCGCCATCTTAACTACCTCCGCCTCATCACTCCTCTTCAAAAGCCCAAATGTTGGGGCACTCATTGAGTCTTCAATTACGTCCGCGATTCGAGCTGCATCTAACTCGAATCCCTCTGGTACATCCGTAAAGATAGAGCTGTAACTCCGCTGCATATGTGTGGCTATCGGTATGGAATCTAAAAATTTGTCAGCTACCTCCTTCGGGATCCCTTTGAAACCTGTTAAACTCTTCTTGGAGATGTCGCGGAGGATCTCTTGGGCGCAGGGGCACGCTGTTAGACCTGTAATTCCAACTCCGATTTGCTTCCTAATTTTAAACTCACCCTCCTCGGCCCCCCTTTTTCCCACAGCTCTTGCGGTGAGGTCGCATGACTCGTATGAGATCTTCCTAAGCTTGGGTGTAGGTTTTTCTAGAATAGCTTCTCCGTAAGCTTTCACCTCGGATCTAGTAGCATACACATGATGATTTAGTAGTTCCTTGGCTATGACGGCGCAGATGTCCTCGAGTTTATATGTCTGACCTACATGCCTCCCAATAATCTCAAGTATCACCTCATAGCTCCTCGAAGCGTGGATGCCTTTGAGCTTCGAGGGTAAATCTATGAAGACGTCAAAAGTGGGGATTATCACCACAGGTTTCCCATGGAATGAAACATAGCCTATTGGCGTCTTAACTCCCACAACACCAACTTTCTGAAGCGAGATCGGGATGGCTGCCCGTTTGTTCTGCACGTCAGGCAGTTTCATCTACACCGTCACCCTAAGTCTGGTTGCAAAAAAATTAGCATACTCCCATATATGTTGGAATGTCTACAGCATTTAGATACCCTAGTGGGCTAACTGGAAACTAGGGTTGGCGAATGCGTACGCTTAGGTCTTATGCTATGCCAGCATCTTAAAAATTTTATAGTTAAGCCGACGCGTATGCACTCAAACGATTGCTGAGCCTCAGAAAGTTTGGCCCTTATAGAATACGCTTTCGGTAGTTCTGTCTTGGATATAGCTCCTACCCGTTTCAAGCGCCAAGCGTGCCTTCTCCAACTCGCTGCCTAAGTATGCTGCATGGCTTAGACTTGAGATGAGCCCCTCCGCTATGGCTGCCGTGTATAGTTCGACTGGTCTACGCCCTCTGATCACCAGTTTAGGTTTAGTCGAGCCAGTAGGGTAATGGTACATGATTATCTTTCCACGCCGCCGGTCAAGGGCTATCTTAAAGCAGCCTTTTTGATCGTAAGTAAACTTTGGTCTCTCCGCCGCGTTCACTACCTTCACGTTCAAGGGTAACTTCTCAGCTGGAGGCTCCACTCTTCGCTTTTCTTTAAAGATGAGAAGATCTGCTCCCAGATCCTTGGGGGGTGAGCCTCTCTTTTTCGCCAACTGGAGCATCTGGACGGCTGTTGAGAGTTCTCTGACGCAGCCTCTCGTCTTGTCACTCGCCTCTGTGGTGAAGAGGACAGCTGCCCCAAGTTCAAACCCGAGAGCTGCGAGGATGAAGTTAACGCCTATCGAATCTACGTCCACCAGCTCGGTTACATTACCTATCCCCATGAGTAGCGGGGTTTCGGGGTTCCTCTCAGCAAACCTGTAGTATGCCTCTAGAGAACTCTGGAGGCTTGGTAGGAGTGGTGGATTCAGAATGAGGTCACCAATAATCCGCTTGAATCCGAGGGATTTCGCTTGGGCTATATTCCTCTCCAAGTTGGCAACCTTCTCAGCCACGCCTGTAGGAGTTGACTCTGTGGAGATAGGTGTCACGACCACTGGAACCTCAGAGGCGAATTTCGCAACTGCCGGCATATTATCAGCGTTCACACTAAGAATCAGGTCTACCCCTGCCTCAACCGCTGATCTTATCTCCTCTACATCATTTGAGTCGATGCTGACAGGCTTCCTGACGGTTTGCTTGAGAACTTTGACAGCCCGCGCAGCTCCCTCTGGCTGCCCCCCACCTGCAGCCATCCCTACATCTATGATGTCAGCCCCAGATCTAACATAGTAGCGTGCCCACTGTTGGAGTTCTCTTTTGCTGAGTTGTTGTGCGTTCACGATCTCAGCTAATATAAGTGGGGGGAGGTCTCTTCCTACCCAGACTCTCCCCGCGTCGGAGCCTATGGCGAATTTGCCTAGTCTCTTTGCCTTTTCAGCTGTCTCCGACCTAAGGCGGTTCAATTCTTTAATGGCCCTCCTCTTCAAGTTATCTCCAAGCAACTCGCAGGCTGGTCTAGTGGTGGACAGCATCTTCTTGTCGTGGGCTATTTGGTTTAGAACTGCTGGGAGGTCAGCTGCTTGCCTTGGGCCCTTGAAAGTCGGCACCCCGACTTTCTTCTGTATTTGGAGCGTGTCTCCCATCATCATCCCTGGGACAAGTATCATGTCAAAGCCTGTAAGATCTCTAGATGCCAGTGCCTCCGCGATATAACGCGTCGTCATTAGGGCGGCTACCTGTTTGGGCAGAACCATAACTTCTATGGGCACGGGGCTCTTCCTTACATAGCGTTTTACGGTGTCGGAGGCCAGCTGGCCTGTAACTACGAGAACCTTCAATTAACACACCTCTAGACAAGTTGCCATTAGCTAACGGTGAGGTTTCTCCATCTGGCTAAGTTCTCGAATCGAATGTTCGGGACTCCCCATATCTTCTCCCCGCAACCTGTGGCGTTTAATATCTTCATTCTGGAATGCTTCGAGAGCCAAGACAAGAGTTCCTTGGCTATTTGGTGTTTCTTACGCTTCGCCTCCCAAGCCGGGCTGTCAGCTTCAAGGTGTGGCTTCGAGTACTTGCCCACCACTGAGCCAAGATCCATTCCAGCCAGAACAATGAGTACGGCGTCAAGTGCTTCAGCAAGGAAGGCGCAGCGGTCTCCATCGGTGAAGCCGCCGAAGTTGTAGACGCCTAGCCGCGGCTGAACCTGTGTGGTTCCAACCATTTCGCCGTGGAAGACGGGCAGATAGCCTTTCAAGGCCTCAATATTGTCGCCATGAGCGTGGATGACGGTCAGAGCTCCAGCCTTCTGAGCCTCTAGTATATCCTTAATCCTCCCATCAAGGTCGGTGACTATAAGCTCGGGGGTAAGATTAGCCTTCATAAGGGCCGTTGTCGCACCATCGGCTGAGACTATGCACCATTCAAAGCGGTCTATCACTTTAAGTGCTTCTCCCAAATTCTCTTCCAAGGAGGGGCCTGCTCCGAAGATAATCACAGGTCTGCCTTCCACCTTCCGCCTTAAATCTTCGAGGTGGGCGGCTCTCTTTCCTATGATGCTGCTGAGTAGGTCTGCTGCCCTCTGATCTTCGGCGGGATTCAAGTAGAAGATCTTGGCTATCTTCTCATACCAGGGCCACCAGTCTTCCAGTTTCATAATCCATCTTCCTAAAAGCCCAGTTGTCCTCTAAATATATGACGGTAAAGTATAAAGTAGGTGAAGACCCTTGGCTGCCGTGCCAGAATGTGAACTTATAAAACTAGGCTTTACCAAAGGCGAGACAGTTGAGGTGATAGTCTCCACTTATAATGGGAGAGGAGAGCCCAATGCAGCGCCCATGGGCGTAACCTTAGAGGAAGGGAGGCTAGTTATACGCCCCTACCTCACTTCTCATACTTACCTCAACCTCGTTGTGAAAGGGTGCGGCGTCGTTAACTTGACATCAGACCCGGAGCTATTCTATAGAACCGCCGTTAAGGGGCGGAGTGAAATGGAAGCTGTTCCATGTGAATGGTTTATAGCGGCCGAATCGGTTGACGCTCCAAGATTGAAGGGGGCTGAGGCTTACTTAGAATTTCAGGTGGTTGGTCAGTCTAAGATAAGCGTTGAGAGGGCGCAGTTTATTTGTGTAGCCTCACGGCTTGAAGTTAAGAAGGTTTATCCTAAACCCTACTCTAGGGCTACGTTCGCTCTTATAGAGAGTATAATCTATGCGACCAAGGTGAGGGAATATTTATCCTCAGGCAGAGTTAAAGAGGTGGAACCGTTGCTCTTACTGATAAACCATTACAAAGATCTAATAGGCAGGGTGGCGCCAGCCTCACGTTACGCTCTCTTAATGGCGGATCTAGTCAGTAAGGTCGAGTCTTGGAGGGCTGAACTTTGCGAGTCTACGTCAAGACCCCCGCAAGGCTCCACTTAGGCATAATTAATCCAACTGGAAGTTTTGGCCGTATGTATGGCTCTATCGGTGTCGCTGTAGATCGGCCAAATGTCGTGTTGGAGGCATCCCCAAACCGAGAAATTGAGGTTGTAGGTGATGAGGCTGAACTTGCGGAGGCCGCTGCGAAGAGGTTTCTGAGGTTTCACGGTATAGATGCAGGTGTTCGCCTCGTTGTTAGGCAGATGATTCCTCGACATGTCGGGCTTGGGTCTGGGACGCAGTTATCCCTTGCAGTAGCCGCAGCCTTGTCTAAGCTGTTGGGGGTTGGGTTGTCTGTCAGGCAGCTGGCTGCAATCATGGGTAGAGGTTCAATCTCAGGGATAGGTACGGCTGCGTTTGAAGGTGGAGGCTTCATATTAGATGGTGGGCTAAGATGCGGAGACGGTGTAGTTGCCCCAACTTCGGGTATCCCTCCACTCCTTGTTCGCCGAAGTTTTCCAGAGGACTGGTTCTTCGTTGTTGCGATCCCAGGTGTGGGGAGGGGGCTAAGTGGTGAGACTGAAATATCAGTGTTCAAGGAGTTCAAGTGTAGTGATGTAAACTTGGGAGAGATCTGCCGCCTAATTCTTATGAGGATGCTGCCAGCCTTAGAGGAGGAGGATATAGAGGTATTCGGAGAATCCCTCACTCGTATTCAGAGGTTTGTTGGCGAATTTTTCCGAAACTACCAAGGCGGAATATTCGGTAGCCTTCTTGGGGCTGAGTGCATAGATTTGATGCTTAGAGAGGGTGCGTATGGGGTAGGTCAGAGTTCATGGGGCCCAGCGGTATATGGGTTGGTTCGTGGGTTGGAGGCTGCGAGGTCTCTAACAGAGGTGGTGTGGAGATTCATCTCTCGAGGTGTTGGGGGGCTGGTTTTCCATGCGGCAGCAGACAATAGAGGTGCACAGATTAGCGTCGAGTAATTTTGGATGTGGAAGGTTTTGGTTGGAGGCTTCAGGTTTTCCCCTTTCTTAGGTTGTAGAGCATTATTAGAATTATGATTACGATGACGATTATGTTGATTGGATATAAGCCGAAGAGTAGGGCGATAGCTATGGCAACTAAGCTGAGAGTAACCTGCCATAATGTTCTCAATGTCGCCATATTAGAGGGGAGCAATTAGCTTAAAACCTTTTCATCAACCCGTATAGGGCTAGAAAAGGTTGATGATCACATCCACCAAGCGGATTCAGCTATGCACGCTCAAACTCACTTCGTCTCTTTGCTTTAAGCGCACGACTCCTACCTATACCCTCTTAGTTCTTTAGAGTAAAAAGAGCAATGATGCCAGAAATCAGACATTAAGCGTGCTCATTTGTTCATATAATAAACCAAGCTGAAAATTTCACAAAAATCAAAAACTCAAGTAACCCAGCTCAGTCATAGTGTATTATCTTCTCATCCTCAAGCCTCTGGTGGAGCTTGTTCACCGAGGCGTAGACCTCCTCCTCCTTCTTCGCTCCAGTACAGACAAGCTTTCCACTGGCGAAGAGGAGGATCACCACCTTCGGCTCATCCATCCTATAGATTAAGCCTGGGAACTGCTCAGGTTCGTAGAGCGTCCTCCCCAACCGGTAAGCCGCCTGCTCAAGATCTATATGCCCATTGAGGTTAGCTGAAGCTACTATATTCTGGATCTGAGTCTTCGTCTTCCCTATTATTACTATACCGCGGCTCTTCAACTCCTTAACAACCTTCTCAACAGCCTTGATCGCCTGAGCTTCCGACTTTGCACCAGTACAAACCATCTTCCCAGAGTTAAAAATCAGAGTTGCCGTCTTTGGCTTCTTCAACCTGAAGACCAAACCGGGAAACTGTTCAGGCCTATACTCAGCAGTGGGGAAGGATTTAGTTATGGCGTCCAGATCTACTGTATGTTCCAATGTAGCGGAAGCTACAACGTTCTCAATATTGACGGTAGCCTTGGCTTTCGGCAAAATATCACCTTTTAACGGGAGGGCACCTTTATAAGCTTTATATATAAACTTTATCATTATCCCGCTATATAAAGCTCTCTACGGCGCTAAGCCTGCTTTGCCTGTCCAACTCTCCTTCTCTCATCAACCACAGTCCAGATGACCAATATAACTATGATCGCGCCGCTTATGATCCTACCTTCAAGAGAGCCGAAAAAGATTATTAGGTAACCAAGGTAGGGGACACAATATATCACCCTTCCAACAATATCGCTCTCCTTGACGGTTCCCGGGTCAGGGTAAGGGACATTATAGCCCTGCGTTCTAAAGCCAACCGGATTATTCAGATCATCATACTCTACAGCGATCACCCTGTGAATTATGAACGTATTAGAACTCGGGCTCCTGAAGACTATGATAATGTTGCTGTCACCAGCCTGAAAGTCCCTAGAGATCTCTTGAGCGCTTGTGCCCTTTAAAACCACCAGATCCCCCTCCCTCATAACCGGCAACATGCTAGTCCCAGTTACAAAAGCTATAGGATTTGAAGTTTGGAGAAGATATACCATACCTGCCCACACGCCCACAATCACCAGAACCGTAGCTGCCAAAGTTACACCCATACGAAGCCACTCCTTCCTAGAAGAGGTCAAGGTCTTCCGATCTGCCTCGGCGCCGCAGCTATCTTCCCCTTGAATCACAGCCCTGCCACTTCACAACTATAGACGGCAAAGATAACAACCCTAAGGAATAAATCAATTTCGGAAAAGATCCCAACGCTCATTTCTTCGGATGGTTTTTCTACCGCCACCTTCACTCATTTAATGGTTGAAGATGACCACGGAGCCGACGGAGAACGTGTTTACGCTATTGGCCAAACCACTCCAGGAGGCCGTAAAGGAGAGAGGTTTCTCTGTCCCTACCGAACCTCAAAGGCGGGCAATACCTCTAATCCTCGAGGGTAAGAATGTCCTACTCATCGCACCTACAGCCACCGGCAAGACTGAAGCTGCCTTCCTCCCGATCTTGAACAACCTCATCACCACACCTGAGAGGCCCCAGGGAGTTGCCGTCATCTACATAACCCCCCTCAGGGCATTAAACCGTGACCTCCTAGAACGGCTAGAATGGTGGTGTAAACGACTAGACGTGAAGGTTGCGGTAAGGCATGGCGACACAGAGGTTTCGGAGAGGAGCAGACAGGCCCGAAGTCCGCCTGAGGTGTTAATAACTACCCCTGAGACACTCCAGGCAATCCTTCCCGGGAAGCTTATGCGCCGCCACCTAAGAGCAGTCAAATGGGTTATCATCGACGAGATCCATGAGCTAGCTTCCGATAAGCGGGGAAGCCAACTTGTCCTTGGTCTGGAGAGGCTTAGATGGATAGTTGAGAGGGACTTCCAGGTGGTGGGCCTCTCAGCCACAATTGGCTCTCCAGACAGGGTTGCGAAGTTTTTGGTAGGCATGAGAAGCTGTGAGATAGTCAAGGTTTCTATAGCCCGGGACATTAAACTCCAGATCCTCTACCCTAAGCCTTCTAGCGAAGACTATGAGCTTGCGGCGAAACTCTACACCCACCCGGAGGTAGCTGCTAGGCTCCGCGTAATCAGGGATATGATAGAGAAACATAACTCTGTCCTCCTCTTCACCAATACCAGATCTGTGGCTGAAGTTTTAGCGAGCAGGTTCAAGGTTTGGGATCTAAATTTTCCGGTGAGCATACATCACGGCAGCCTAGCCAAACCATCTAGAGTCATGGCGGAGAAGGGCCTTAAGAGTGGCAAGCTGAAAGGCCTAGTATGTACAAGCTCTCTAGAGTTAGGCATCGATGTTGGAAGGATCGACTTGGTCGTCCAATATAACTCCCCACGGCAGGTCACGAGGCTGGTTCAGCGAGTAGGCAGGAGCGGACATAGGATAGGCCGTATACCTAAAGGCGTTGTGGTAACACTAGACTCAGATGATACCCTTGAAGCAATGGTCATCGCGAGGCGGGCCATGGCTGACGACCTCGAACCAGTGTTCATCCCTGAGAAGCCTTACGATGCACTAACTCACCAACTGGTAGGGCTCATAATCCAGAAGGGCAGATGGCACTTCCTCGAGGTTCTGAAACTCTTCAAATCGACCTACCCGTATAGAGATCTGGATGAGGTCGACCTCGAGAAAGTTCTCACATACATGCATAATAGGTTTCCCAGACTGGCTTGGTTGTCCGCTGAGGATCAGGTCTTCCTCAGACCCAAGAAGACAAAGGACCTTTATGAATACTACTTTGGAAATCTTTCCATGATCCCGGACGAGAAGCAGTTCCTCGTAGTGGACGAGGCTTCGGAATCCCCTATAGGGGTGCTAGATGAAGCATTCGTGGCTGAATTCGGCGAACCCGGTGTGAAATTTATAGTCAGAGGCAGCGCTTGGAAGATCCTAAGCATCCATGAAGATAAGGTTTACGTTAAGGCTGTGGAGGACCCCACAGGAGCTATACCAAGCTGGGTTGGGGAAGAGATTCCAGTGCCCTTCGATGTAGCGATGGAGGTCGGCGGTATTCGGCGATTCGTAGAAGAGAGGCTTAAAGCTGGTAGTACCAGAGACCAGATCGCGAGTGAACTCTCAACCAGATATCCGGCTGCTAGAAGCGTTATCGGTGATGCCATCAGCGAGATTCTCGATCAAATCGCCCAAGGTTATCCGGTTCCTTCTGACAGTAGGATTACCGTCGAGGAGTGGGAAGACTACATAATCCTACAGTGCTGCTTCGGCTCCCTCGTAAATAAGACGCTGGCCAGAATGCTTGGCCACCTCCTCTCGGATAGGATCGGCCAAGTGGTCGGAGTTCAGGAAGATCCCTACCGAATAGTTATCCGTACAGAAAAGGGTCTGAAGGTCAAGGACGTATTGGACGTTCTCCACAGCCTCACCAAATCAGATATCGATAGTTTGGCAGTTGAAGCAGTCACCAAGACTGGCATCTTCAAGCGTAGGCTGATCCATGTTGCTAGAAAGTTTGGGGCGCTCTCAAAGCAGGCTGACTTCAGTACTATAAGCCTGAAGCAGTTGCTCGACGGTTTTAAAGGGACAGTCATCTTCGATGAGGCACTTAAAGATACATTAAACACCGATATGGATTTAGAAAACACAAAAGAGGTCCTCAAAAGAATCGAGGAGGGCTCAATCACGATAACGCCTATCACAAACCTCAAGGAGGCCACGCCGACGGCGAGAATCGGAGTCACGAAGATAGGTCGAAAGACCGATCTTATCCCGCCTGAGAAGATGAGGAGCATACTTGTCAAGTCAGCTCGAGCGAGGTTGCTGAATGAAGCCGCAGTCTTCGTATGCACTAATTGCTGGAAATATCTAGCAACTTTACAGATAAAGGGCCTTCCCAGTAAACTAAGATGCCCCCACTGCGGCTCCGCAGCGATAGGCATGGCTAAGGATGCCGAAGACAGTGTGAGAGATATTTCAGAGAGAAAAGTGAAAACATTCAAAGGCAAGGAGGAGAAACTCTACAGGTATATCCTCGACTCAGCCAAGCTCATATCAAGCTACGGGAGTACTGCGGCATTGGCCCTCGCAGGGCACGGTCTCCGTCCAGAGGATATAGAAGACCTCCTCATTAAAGTCAAGAGGCCCGATGAAGAGTTCTTCGAAGGCATCATCGAGGCCGAAAAGAAGGCGCTCCGAAGAAGGTTCTGGTAACCACTCCGGTTAGGCTCTCCTTAGTTGTTCTAAGACTCTTAACCGCTTCACAATGTTTGGGTGTGTAGTAAACAGCTCTAGCACCCTATCGGCCGTAGTTACCTTCCTCGAGAGTAGCTCGCTCACAAGCATCTGGTCAGAGGTGGCTCCACGGCTCCTTAGAAGTGCTGCCGAGTCATGGTCTGACCTCTCAGGGTCTGCGATGAAGAGGGTTCTAAACGCGTTGAACCTGCCAACTTCTTGGTGTGATCTAAGCTTCATCCGGCCTGTGTAAGTTACTATCTTCGCTAAGCCTTCAGAGAGCTTTCTTGCACCGTCCTCTACTATCATTACACTCCGCCTGTCAGCATAGTACTCGCGTTGACGGCTCAAACCGAGGACTGTTAGGGAGAGTATCCAGTAGAAAGCCATCGCAACTAGACCTATTAGCATGGCGCCGCCGACTCCGTTCCGTCTTCCACTGTAGCCTCCCAACCAAGCTGAGAGCATCATTGAGTAGGCTATGTAATAGAATATGGCTGGGAGGACTGATACGAACATCATAACCTGAACATCCCGATGCTTTAGATGGCCGATCTCGTGGCCTAGTACCGCCTCCACCTCCTCGTACTCGAGAGTGTCAAGCAGCCCCCTAGTTACTGCCACCATATTCCCAGTGAGAGGTGAGCCGTAGGCGAAAGCATTGGGGACGGAGATGTTTGCCATCATCAACTTCGGCTTCTTTATGCCGACCTTTCGGCTAAGTTCTTCGACGGTCTCGTGAAGTAAAGGATTCCTAGAGCGTGGGATCTCTTCCACTCTATACATTGCGTTTATCATTTTGGGGGCGAATAGCCACTGTAGGATGTTGAATATGATTATAATGGGAACTATGAAGAGTAGGCTAGCTCCCACGGAGCTGAGGAGGACTGTGAAGAATAGGGTTGACACGGCGACTATGAGCGCCACTGTACCGAGCATAGTGAGACGAAGCCGTATCAGACCCATAGCCAACCTACACACTCACCTCCACGCTTAGTTCTATTCACTTTTAGGTTTCTCGAGATTCTCGCCTATAAAAAACACTCTTTTATAAAAACATATCCTGCCTCTTTTTGATGTTCTCGAGAGACCTTGTTATAATATCTCGACTTGTGAGTGTTCTATAGGATCCCAACATCTGAAGTTTTATACATGGACTCGACTTTTTTTAGTCAATAGTCTCTGAGCCATCGCCCCGCTAGTTCCCTAGAACTGACCAGCTCGGCACCGTAGATCCTCTTTAAGTATTCTAGACCCTCTACGTGTTCTCTCTCGGTGGAGGCATCCACGCAATCTTCAGGTACAATTATTTTGTAGCCCCTGAAGAGGGCGTCAGCAGCCGTATGTCTTACGCAGATATTTGTATGGAGCCCAGTTAACACCACTGTATCCACGCCAAGCTGCCTTAAAAGTGGATCGAGGCCCGTCTCGTAGAATGCACTGTATGTTCGCTTGCCTAGAATGTAATCTTTATTTTGTGGTTTCAGTTCGTCGATTACTTTAGCCTCTTCGCTTCCAGCCATGGAGTGTTCTCCCCAGATGGAGAGTTCACTGTCTAGTGGTAGATGTGCATCGTTCACGTAGATTACGGGTCGCCCACTCCGCCTGGCAGCTTCTAGCAGCATCTTGAGCTTCGGAATTATCCTCGAGCTCCTCTCAGCCTTAAGTCTACCAGTCACGAAATCCCTCGCCATATCTATCACTAATACGGCTTCAACCATCTTTCCCCCCTCAACACTCACTAGACTCCTGAACTTAATTTGCATATCGCGGGGCTTGAGATTATGTATAACTTATAGGTTGGGGGATTTCTCTCATCTAGGTTAACCATGTCTAGGCTGAGGAGGGGCGCCATAATCCTAGCTGGAGGGAACAGCGTTAGGATGGGGTGGACAGATAAAGCCTTAGTAAACCTTGGGTCTAAGCCTCTGCTAGCCCACATCGTGCAAAGGGTTGCAGATATCGTAGACGCTGTCACGGTCGTAATAAGCAAAGAAGGTGAAATCGACCGTTATAAGACGGTTTTACCGGGAGAAGTAGAGGTGGTTAAGGATACCATCTCAGAGTGCGGACCCGTAGCGGGCATACTCACTGGGGCTGAGGCGTCAGAGGCTGACTACACGGTTGTCCTTCCATGTGACGCCCCTTTCGTAGAGCCGAGGGTAATTGGTTATCTCTTCGAGAGCGCCTTGGGGGCAGATGCCGCTGTACCGCGTTGGCCCAGCGGGTACATCGAACCTCTCCACTCGGTCTACAGGGTTAAGGCCCTTCGCAGGGCTGGTAAGGTTGCGTTCAAGGGTTCAAACCCTCCGGTCAGGATCCTAATCGAGGGGATAGGTAAGGTGATCTATGTGCCCACCCGCGAGCTTAGACGGTTTGACTCTGAACTCCTAACATTCTTCAATATAAACACAATAACGGATTTGGAGGCTGCACGGAAGATGTATATGATGTTGAAAAGCCACAGGTAATCAATGATATTAACTTGACTTAATCAGGTAAATCTTATAGGAGAGAGCTTTGCCAGGGGCTACATATGTTGCATTCTGACGCGGTTGCTTAATATTTGTGTCTAAACATCTTTTTAATTGGGAAAAGTTAAAACGTGAGGGAAGAGACTATCTTAAGAGCGTATAAGGTTATCGGCCAGAAAATAAGGGGGGTCAGGAAGAGCTATACCTATACGTGTAAATATGCGTGAGTGAGGAAGCCTAACAAGTGACAGAGCCCTACTTTAAAAGTAACTCGATACTCATCTACTGTGACGATATTCTGACAACAACCGCCATTAAAGAAAATAGTGTAGATCTCATCGTGACATCTCCACCTTATGATGTGGATATTAAATATGAGAATTATAACGATAACATCCCCTATGACGAGTATTTGGAATTTACTGAGAAGTGGTTGGCTAGATGTTATAATTTTTCCAAGCCAGATGGAAGATTATGCTTGAATATTCCTTTAGACAAGAATAAAGGCGGCCAACAGAGCGTTTGTGCTGATATCACGGTTAAGGCGAAGGAGGCTGGATGGAATTACCATTCTACTATCATATGGAACGAGCAAAACATTTCAAGAAGGACTGCGTGGGGTTCATGGTTAAGCGCATCCGCACCATATGTTATAGCCCCTGTTGAAGTCATCGTGGTACTCTACAAGAAGAGGTGGGAGAAGCTAAATAAAGGGAAGTCTGACATAACTAGAGATGAGTTTATTGAATGGACTAATGGTGTGTGGAACTTCGGTGGTGAAAATAGAAGTAAAATAGGCCACCCGGCGCCATTTCCCCTAGAACTTCCAAGAAGATGTATAAAATTGTTTAGTTTTGTTGGAGATACGGTGTTTGATCCCTTTCTAGGCAGCGGGACAACTCTGCTTGCATGCCTCGAAACCAATAGGATTGGGATTGGTGTAGAAATCAATAGAAACTATTGCGAGTTAGCAATAAGAAGGCTAAAAGAACATGGTATTTTCCAAGAAAAGCTAGAGAAAATGTTAAAAACTGTTTCTTCCGCGGATAAATCTTGAAATTTCCTCAGCCCACCTTTTAATGTCATCTGGTAGCTCGTTTAAAGGTCTAATTACGCCGCCCAAAGCTGTAGGTTCCTGAAGCTTACAAAACTCCGGCACATTCTCTACATAAACGCCGTCCAGATACGATTCCGCAAGCAAACGATCCTTACTGGGATTCTCCTCTGTTCCCCATTCAGACCTTAACTCCTCAGGTCTTCCAGCTCCAGCGTCAGGTGTTGCTAGCACGATCTTTGTTCGGGTAAGCATCCTAAACAATAGGCTCCAGAACAAGGTCTCAGTAAGGCGGCCGTGTAAGCTGGTCTTACAGCTTATAATAGTTATTGGAATTTCTCCTTCGACAGCCACAAGGTCAAGATCTCCCCAAACAGTATTCTGAGTATTGGACATTTTGAGGGGGAGAGTAAGCATCTTCCACAATATTTCACTCCTATTTTTTTACAGTCTCTTCACTCTTACCGATTATGATTTCTATACCTGTCCCTTGCAATTTCTCATTAAGGAACAATCTCACATAATCTTCCCAGCGATTACCAGATAAAGTAACCCTTCTTTGCCGTTCTCTAACAGTCTCCTCAATGCCCATATAGTCAACAATGATGGAAAGAACTCTTATATTTTGTTAACCTAATTTTAAGCTGGTAAACACTCATCTTGTGGATTTCTTTAATTCATAACACTGCATGAAATAATATAATTCAACTCAAAAGGCGGGCTCACCTGCAACCTAATCGGGAGAGGTGGTGTTTGAGGGCTGAGGTCATAGTCAAAGGGATCGTTCAGGGCGTCGGCTTCCGCCCCTTCGTCTACCGCATAGCGGTGAGGAGAGGCTTAGTCGGCTACGTACGGAACCGTGGAGATGCGGGAGTCGAAATTACCGTTGAAGGCGATGAGGAAAATGTTAAAGGTTTCATCGGCGACCTAAAGTCCAAAAAGCCTCCCTTAGCTGAGATCCACGAGTTGGCAGTAGACTTCGGCGCGGATAGGGGAGACTTCACAGACTTCACGATCCTAGGGAGTGTGGAGGGGGGTACATCACCAGGCTCAGTAATACCGCCTGATGTGGCAGTATGTGAAGAGTGTCTGAGGGAGATGAGGAACCCAGGTGACAGGCGCCACGACTACTTCTTCATAACCTGCGTTGACTGCGGCCCAAGGTACACCGCCATCAAAAAGCTGCCCTACGATAGGCCCAACACCACCCTAAACGTCTTCCCCCTCTGCCCCGACTGCCGGAGGGAGTATGAGGATCCTTCAGACCGTAGGTTCCACGCCCAGACCATAGCTTGCCCTAGGTGTGGTCCGAGGGCATACCTTGCCGCCAAAGATGGCAAGCCTATCCCCTCAGCCGACCCTATAAGGGAGGCAGGCCGGCTGATAGAGGAAGGCAACATTTTAGCGGTAAAGGGTAATGGTGGTTTTCACATAGCCACCTCGACTACGCGGCCCGAGCCTATAGCACGGTTGAGGAGTATAAAGTATCGTTCAAAGAAACCTCTAGCCATAATGGCGAGAGATCTGGAAGCTGTGAGGAGCTTCGCTGAGGTTAGCCATGAGGAAGCTGAAATTTTGCTGTCCTATATCCGGCCCATCGTACTCTTGAAGAAGCGGAGGGATTTCTACCTCGATAATGGGATAGCACCAGGGCTTCACAACATTGGAGTCATGTTACCTTACACCGGGCTCCACTACATGCTCTTCGACCGGGTGAGAGAGCCAGCCTTCGTCATGACGAGCGCCAACCTGCCAGATGAGCCCATGATAGTGGATAACTCAGATGCGGTGAGGAAGCTGGGTGCAGCAGTCGACTACTTACTCCTACACGATAGGGAGATAGCCCAACGGTGCGATGACTCCGTACTGCGGGTCAATCTAGGTAAACCATGCCTAATACGCCGCTCACGAGGCTACACTCCAACACCTATCCAACTGGAGAAACCGGCTGACCGCTGTACACTGGCTGTAGGGGCTGAATTGAATGTGACCTCCTGTATACTCTTAGGGCGTAAAGCCTTCATTACCCAACACATAGGAGACGTAGAAAAGTTGGAGTCCCTCAAATTCCTCAGAAGCACGACCGGCCACCTCCTAGAGTTGACTGGAGCTAAGGTTGAGGTTGTGGCATGTGACCTTCACCCAAGCTTCGCCTCAACAAGTTACGCTATGAGGCTGGGGGAGAGTCTAGGCTGCGATGTAGTCCAGGTGCAACATCATGAAGCCCACGCAGCGTCTCTACTCGGAGAGGGTGGACTAGACGAGATGGTCGCGGTAGTGTGTGACGGCGTCGGCTACGGCTCTGACGGTAACCCTTGGGGTGGCGAGGTATTTCACGTCGGCAAGGGGGTCCTAAGGCGTCTAGGCCACCTCCAAGAGCAGCCTATGCCCGGGGGCGATAGGGCTACGCGTTATCCACTCAGGATGGTGGCTGGGATGCTGGCAGGAGTTGATGGGTTTGAGGACTGGTTGTACTCCAAGGCAGACTGCTTCCCTTACGGTGTTAGAGAAGTGGAGCTTATCCTCAGACAACTCGAAAAGGGTAAGATTCCTAAGACTACAAGTTGCGGGCGTGTTCTAGACGCGGTCTCAGCCTTACTTGGAGTCTGCTACGAGCGAACCTATGATGGAGAGCCTGCGGTGAAGTTGGAGTCCACCGCCGTAGGTGGGAAGAACTCTTTACACCTGAAGCCCAAGATAAACAGCGGAGTTGTAGATACATCACATCTCCTCCGGAGCATCTTTGAGAACATTGGGAAACATTCACTCTCAGATCTGGCCTACTCAGCCCAGACCTATATCGCTGAGGCGATGGCGGAGCTGGCCATATATGAAGCTAAGCGTTTAGGTGTAAAGTTTATCGGTCTTTCGGGTGGCGTAGCCTACAACGAGCAAATCGCCTTAACCATTAAGATGGCTGTGGAAGGGGCTGGGCTTCGCTTCGTCACCAACCTCAAAGTTCCGCCAGGCGATGGGGGCGTTTCGTTCGGTCAAGCTGTAGCTGTGGGTTGTGGGTACTTAGTGAAGTAGCAACTTTATAGGAAACCCACATGTAATTAATTGAAACTAAGTGAACGTGAAGGAAATGTGCATAGCAGTCCCAGCCCGCATACTAGAAAAGAAAGGAGAACTTGCAAAGGTTGACTTCGGCGGCGTGACTAGAGAAATAAATATTTCACTTGTCGACGTGAACGTGGGCGAGTACGTAATAGTTCATGCAGGGTTCGCCATACAGGTGCTCGACCAAAGAAATGCGGAGGAATCCCTCAGGCTTTGGAGTGAATTCTTGAATCATGAGAGGTCTACACTTGACAGTTGAGCCTAATCTCGCTACTCAGTTATGCCCCAAGTTTGCAGTTTGAGGTGGATTCTCTAGGAATGCACGAGTATGCCCTCATGAAGGATGTTGTTGAGAGCATCCTAAAAGAAGCCGAGAAATATAATGCCAAGAAGGTAACAGAAGTTCAGTTAGCACTGGGAAAGTTTCTCTTAATAGGTTTGGAGGAAGCGAGATTCGCTTATGAGGCTCTGGTTAAAGGCACGCTTATGGAGAACTCAGATCTCCGCATTGAAGAAGTAGACCCCAAGGTGAAATGTACGAGTTGCGGGTACTTGGGCAATGTGGAAGTAGGTGGCGTCAGTCACACCAGTCTCCCAGCCCCGGTCACCTGCCCAAGATGCGGTGGGCGTGTTCAAATCCTCGAAGGCAAGGAGTGTATTATCAAGAGCTTCAAGTTTGAGACAGAATGAACTTAGTTTTAATGTCTTCTCTCGCCAGCATTTTTCTGTGGAAAAAATTGCAGCAAGATTTTATGGTCATCTACGGTTAAGATTTAGGCGAGTTAATTAAAAGTACTCTTACCGCTTCTGGGAATGGTGATTCTGGCATAAAGGGAAGGTCGAAAAGCCTCCCCCTCCCCTCATAATACACGCTCATTTTTTATTGTTTAAAGCCTAAAACATGTTAGCGTCTCCTAAATGTTTGGCTAGTCATTATAGCATCTCGCGCTCTTGCATCATCACTCTTCATTTTAAAATTGTCACGAAACTCGCGTGGTGGAGCTTGTAGAGATTTAAACTTAGTCACTTTTCAATAATTTTTTTGGGCTCTCCGTAGTGTTGCCAGATGTAGCATGTGCCTTCAGTTGAAACCATGCAGGGGCCGTAGGGTCTTTCCGGTGTGCATATCTCCCCGAATAGGGGGCAGTCAGTCGGCTTCAGTCTTCCCGTCAATACTAAATGGCAGCTACAGTCTGGATGGATATCCCTAGCCCCTTCGACCTTGACATTGAATCTCAGGCGGGCATCATGGCTTCGGTGCTCTTCCCTCAGTTTCAATGCAGAGTTGGGGACGCGACCTATCCCCCTCCAGTTACCGCTGGTAACCTCAAATACCTCCTCCATTAATTTTTGAGCTTTGAGATTGCCATCTTCCGTAACTGAGCGGGTGTACTCATTCAACACATCAAGTGGTCTCATACCGGTGATCTGCTCAAGCAACATCCTCACGCCCGCTAGGACATCCAACGGTTCGAAACCTGCTACTACAGTAGGCATACGGTAGGTTTCGGGGAAGATTCTGAACGGTTTCACGCCGATTATGGTAGCCACGTGGCCAGGGGCTATAAAGCCTTCAAAGTAGGTCTCCCCCAAGCCTAGCAGCAGCTCCATTATGGGCGGTATCAGCCGATGGGAGACTAGGACGCTAAAGTTGCTCGGCGCATTTAATATCTCGTAAGCCGTAGTTGGGGCTGTGGTCTCAAAGCCAACTGCGAAGAAAACCACCTCTCTCTTCGGGTTCCTCCTCGCGAGCTCTACTGCATCACTAATGCTGTAGACAATCCTAACGTCTCCACCGGCGGCTCTCGCATCCCAGAGGGACATGTTTGTGCCTGGAACCCTTAGCATGTCCCCGAAGGTTGTTAGAATTGAATTTTTATGCTCTGTAGCTATCTTTATGGCTTCGTCGACGTCGTGTGCTGGTACACAACAGACCGGGCAGCCAGGGCCTGCTCTTACTTCCAGCCTTTGGGGTAGAAGGCTTCTGAGACCGTAACGTGCTATCGTCTGTTCGTGGGTTCCGCACACGTGGACTATTCGAATTTCTCTTTCAGGCATAATCTCCCAGATCGCTTTACGGAGCTTATCCACTATGCTCTTGTCCCTGTACAACCTCAAAGATTCCATGCAAAAAGACACGCCCTATCGCGACTCATAATAGCTTAATCGTCTTCGCTTAAATTAAGTGTGAGCCTTAACTTCGTGCCGTTACGCATAAGATGTGTGTGGGTCCAGAAAAATTCTTTCCTTTTGCAAGCATGCCGCACAATCCCCAGCTTTCAACATATCCGTGGGATGGGGTCCCCAGCCGGCGGAGGCAGTATCCTTCTCCCCCCCACGCTCGTCTCAACCACTACCCCACCAAATTCGTTTGTGGCCGCCCCTATTATCTGGGCGTTTCTTCCCTCCTTAGTCTGCCTTAAAGTAGCCAGTACATCCTCAGCCTTCTCTTGTACTACTCCAATAACTAGTTTGCCTTCATTACCCACCTCGAGGGGGCTTATCCCCAGCATCTCGCACGCTGCCTGAACATTCTGGTTAACGGGTATACGGTCCTCTTGAACGAGTATGCCAATTTTAGATTTCTCACTCCACTCATTGAGAGCATTAGATAAACCGCCCCTCGTAACATCCTTCATGCACACAATTCCACCCACCTCCAGTAGCCTATCCACAACCTTGTTTAGGGGAGTAACATCTGATGTGATGCCGCCCTCGAAACTGTACCCTTCCCTAGATGACAGAATTGCCAACCCGTGATCCCCCACGGGGCCGCTGAGTATCACCCTATCGCCTCTCCTCAGGTTTGAATCTAAAAGCCAGCTTCCCTCAAAGGAGCGGTACTTCTTCACCTCTTCAATATTCCTCTCCATTGCTGTGCTACGCTTCCCTATTCCAGAGGTGTTTATTAAGAGCTGATCAAGTGCCCCCTTCTCCACAACCTTCGTATCGCCGGTGATGATATGGACGCCAGCATCGAGACAGGTTTCTTTCATGCTTCTGAGAATAGTCTCGAAGTTTGAGATGGGAAAGCCTTCCTCGAAGATGAATCCAGCGGCTAGCGCCAGCGGCTGGGCACCCATCACAGCTATATCATTAACCGTACCCGCAACTGCTAGCTTTCCAATATCGCCACCTGGGAAGAAAAGCGGTTTCACGGTGTAGCTGTCCGACTTTAGAACTATACCCTCAATTACGGCGGCGTCGTCAAGTGCCTCCAATGGTACCTCGGCTTTGCTGCCGCCTAGATACCTTACTATGTACTCTTTTATAAGCCTCTGCGTGATGCTGCCACCAGCACCGTGAGCTAATGTGATAGTCTTCAATGGTCAACCACCCCGGTTGGCGTAAATAGGCTTTTTCAACTCCTCTAAAATCATTTCTGCAACCCTAAGCCCCCCAGCTCTCACCTCAGCACTTAAATCCTCGGTGAAGGTAAGGTTTTCCTTTACCTCGATGGCGTAGATCACTACTTCCTTAGGCGTCTCTTCTTGAGCATACACACGCCCAAGCTCCAGTGCTGTGGTGAAGTTAATGTCGTGAGGCGACGATAGGTGTAAAGTGTTATCAAAGTCTTTAGGGGTAAACCTATAGACTTCGCCGGCAGCTCCGCGCCCAGTAATGATGGCGTCTATTAGAATAACCCTATCGTAGCCTATTATCTCCTCAAAAATCCGAAGCCCACCGACGCTGAGCTCTTTGACGTCGACCTCCGCCACACCTTTCAGTCTATCCCTTAGAACCTTAGCTGTGTATATTCCTATACCGTCGTCACCTAGTATCGGATTCCCTAACCCTAGAATTAAAGTTCTCAACTTCCTCTTAACACCACAGGGGCTGTTAAATGAGAAAGACGCCTGTATATAATAAGTTAATATAGGGTCTCAAATGCTGTTGCAGATTGCTGGCAACCACAGTTGCACGTATAGTTCGAGGCTTTGTTGAGAATTAAATAGGACTAACTCTAGTCACCCTGCTGGCCAGCTCTTCAGTTTTGGTAGCTCCTCTTTTAGGTTTCTCCTAGATTTGTGGTTTGGTTTCAACTGGAATCTTGAGTATTCTTGAGTATATATTATACAAAATTTTAAGATAAGAATATATTATAAGAACTTTTATATCTATCTCCCTACAAAAGAAAAGACCAAGGTGAGACATGGTTGTCCAGCATACTTTCCTCCAGCCCGTTAGAAGAATTCCTGAACTCCCTATACGCAACCCCAGAAGGTGACATGATAAAGAAATGCATCCAATGCGGCACATGCGGCATACTCTGCCCTAACGGAATTTCCATGGATCACACCTTCCGAGGCATTATCGCCTATCTCAGGGCTGGGTTGCTGGATAAGGTTCTTGACAGCAACTCGCCTTGGCTGTGCACCTCCTGTTATAATTGCAAAATCAACTGCCCTAGCAAGATCTCTCTCGTGACCCTTGCTACACAGATCCGAAGCCGCAAGGTTGAGGAGGGTGTCATACAGAAAACTTTGCAAGACGCTTTGATGAGCACTCAAAGGTATGGTAACCCTTGGGGTGGTTTAGACTCTAAAAGATCAGAGTGGGCTGAGGGGCTGGAGATAAAAGACTTCTCTAAAGGCGACTCCGCGGAGCTGCTATTCTTCGTTGGCTGCACTCCCTCCTATGATGCAAGAAATAGGGAGGTTGCCAAGTCTCTCGTGAGGGTTCTAAGCAATGCAGGGGTGGACTTTGCTATACTGGGAAACGAGGAAAAATGTTGCGGTGATTCAATCAACAGAATTGGCGAGAAAGGTCTCTTCGAGATGTTAATGGAGGATAATATGGCCACATTTAAGAAATACAAAATAAAAAACATCCTAACCCAGTGTCCCCACTCATATAACACCTTTAAGAAAGATTACCCCTCCTACTTCCAAGTTCAACACCACACCCAACTTATTTCCAAACTCTTAGATGAGGGGAGACTAAACTTTTCCAAGCGAATAGAGAAAAAGATCACCTATCACGACTCTTGTTTCTTGGGAAGGCATAATAACATATACGAAGAGCCACGGAAGATACTGGAAGCCATACCCGGAGTTAAGCTGGTTGAGATGAGGAGAATCAAAGAATACAGCTTCTGTTGCGGCGGTGGCGGGGGGAGAATGTGGATGGAAGAGGAGTCGGCTAAAGCTGAGGCGAGACCCTGCGTAAGTCGGGCTAAGGAGGCGGCAAAGGTTGGTGCTGAGATTATTGCAGTGGCTTGCCCCTTCTGCATTATTCAACTTGAAGATGGCGTCAAGTCTATAGGGAAAGAAGATGAAATTCAGGTGAGAGATATAGCCGAGATAGTTAGAGAAGCCCTGTAGGTAGGTGAAATCTTGAATATAGTCGTCTGCGTCAAATCTGTCCCTCTGGTGGAAGGGGTTGACCTTAAGGTAAGTGGCACCGACATCGCAAAAGAGACTTTGAAATTCGCCATAAACGAGTGGGACGAGTATGCACTGGAGGAGGCAGTACTGCTGAAAGAGAAACTTGGCGGAGAAGTGACCGTACTCACCCTCACAACTCCCAAGCAAAGCAAGAATATAGAACAGACCCTAAGAGAATGTTACGCAAAGGGGGCTGACAACGCAATCCAGCTCGTTGATGAAATAGTTGATAACTTGGACCCATTCGCAAAATCTAAGATTTTATCGAAAGTCATAAAAGGCCTCAGCTTTGACTTGGTCTTTACTGGAGTTCAGGCTTCCGATGACGGATGCGCCCAGATAGGGCCCACCGTAGCTACTCTACTTGGGTTACCCTACGTGACTCTGGTGACGAAACTGGAAATTCTAGCCGGCGGCAAGGCAGCTAAAGTGGAGAGAGAGCTGGAGGAGGGGTTTAAACAAGTTGTAGAGTTGCCTCTGCCTGCTCTATTAACCATCCAGACAGGAATAAACGTGCCAAGGTACGCCCCATTCGCTAAGATTAGAGCGGCGATGAAGAAGGAGATCAAAACTCTAAGCCTGAAAGATATTGGTTTAGATCCGGCTGAGGTGATGGGCTGGAAGAGGGCATCGGTGGCAAAGATGGCAATCCCAGTAGTTGAGAGGAAGACTGTAATCATCCGCGGAAGCCCAGAAGAAGAGGCAGCAGGTTTGGTTTCTATACTCAGGGAGAAAGGTTTCGGGGGGTGAATGAATGTCCGTCTTAGTTGTTGCTGAGCATAGAGGGGGGAAGATCAGAGACGTAACATATGAACTGCTGAGGAAGACCGTAGAGCTCCGCGAGAAAACCCAGCTGAAAGTTTCGACAGCCATCTTAGGGCACGAGGTGAAAGGGTTGGCTGATCAGCTGGCATGTCGTGGAGCTGATGAGGTTTTAGTTGTAGAGGACAAGAGACTTGGAGACTATCACTCTGAAGGCTACCTGAAGATGCTCTCAGAAATTGTGAAAGAAAGAAAGCCTGCTCTAACTATGATGGGCCACACTTCAATGGGTATAGACCTAGCTCCAGCTCTAGCATCACAGCTCAACTTACCTTTAGCGACAGACTGCATAAACGTGAAGTTCGAAGATCAAACCTTTAAGGCTTACAGGCAGATGTATGGCGGCAAGGTTGAGGTTGAGGTTGCCTTCCCTAAAGACAGCCAATACGTAGTTACCTTCCGGTCGGGTTTACTGGAGCCAATCGGCGAGGGTGCTGCCAAGAAAGCCGAAATAATACCTCTCGAGTCCAAGTTGAAAGATGAAGATTTCCGCTGCAAATTCTTAGACTATATTAAACCCGTCGAAGAGGGGGTTGACATCACTAAATCCGAGGTACTTGTCTCTGTAGGTCGAGGTATTGGGAAGCAGGAGAACATACCGTTAGTTGAGGGGCTTGCCAACGCTTTGGGTGGTGCCCTTGCGGCGTCCCGTCCTGTGGTTGATAAAGGCTGGCTGCCTAAAGGGAGACAGGTTGGGGTATCTGGAAAGATCGTTAAACCTAAGCTTTACGTTGCCGTGGGCATTAGTGGTGCGACGCAACATGTGACTGGGATGAAAGGAAGCAATATGATAGTAGCGATTAACAAAGATCCAAACGCTCCAATCTTCAACTATGCTCACTATGGAATAGTGGATGACCTATTCAAGGTGGTTCCACAGTTAATTCAAGCTTTGAAGAAGAAATGATCATCTCAGAGGGGTAGGCCTAAACAATTCAACTCTAACATGGTGCAGTTAATGGTCGAGGTTGAGCTTGGTTTTCCCATTAGGGAACACTTCTGGAATATTCCAGAGCCACTACACCTCATACCCTACATCTCGCTAGCTGTAGCTTTGGTTACATTTGTTTGGGGCATTTATGGACGTTATA
Source organism: Candidatus Bathyarchaeia archaeon (assembly GCA_038883335.1). Taxonomy (NCBI): domain Archaea; kingdom Thermoproteati; phylum Candidatus Bathyarchaeota; class Bathyarchaeia (SeqCode); species Bathyarchaeia archaeon. Next base: position 40,387 of record JAVZMI010000004.1, on the reverse strand, counting down.
AATTGGTCTTTAAGACCACGGCTAGGGGGGGACTCAGAATAGATAGGGTGGGCGACAGACTGAAGGGTCTATTAGCTTATGCTGTAGCTCAGCTGAGGGTCTCACGTAAACCCTATGCCGGCATTATGCATGCGGGCATCTTCTGGGGCATCATATTCCTAGCCCTAGGTACAGGTTTGGTCTTCCTTGAGACAGACCTCCTAATTCCTCTCCTCTCTGCGCGATACCTTGTAGGGGGGCTCTACCTACTTTTTGAGGCTGTCTTGGACTTCTTTGGGGCATTCCTTATCCTAGGCATAATTATGGCTTTGTATCGCCGGTATATACTGAAGCCTGAAAGCCTCGGAGTTCTAGCTCAGGACAAGGTTGTCCTCGGATCTCTGCTGGCAATAGCCTTAACCGGTTTCATGGTGGAAGGGTTGAGGATAGCGGCTTCCCCAGTCCCTTGGCAGGGTTGGTCCTTTGTTGGTAATGCCTTGGCTGGAGTTTTTACAGTTGCGGGTCTAGGTGAGGGTTTCCTAAAGTCTCTACACCTCTCTCTCTGGCTAATTCATATGGGGCTCTCCCTAGCGTTAATCGCCGTAGCGCCCTACACTAGGCTCCTTCACGTAATTACCGCTCCCATTAACATCTTCTTCAGATCCCTGAACCCCAGAGGGGCACTAAGCTACATTGACCTCGAGAAGGAAGATACTCTCGGCGCAGGCGAGATTCAACATCTCACCTGGAAGCACCTCTTAGACCTCTTCGCCTGCACAGAGTGCGGCAGATGCCAGGACAACTGCCCTGCCCACCTAACCAAGAAACCACTCAACCCAAAGAAGGTAATCTTGGATCTAAAACGCAACCTACTAACCAACGGAAAGACTTTGCTTAAAAAACAAGCGACCCAAGTATCTCCTATAATCGGGGACTTAGACGGTCAGATTTCTCAAGATGTCATCTGGTCTTGCACAACCTGCGCGGCGTGTGTTGAGCAATGCCCTGTCTTCATCGAGCAGTTCCTCAAGATAATCGAGATGAGAAGGTACCTCGTACTCACAGAAGGCTCAGTCTCACCCGATACGGCAAGGCTCTTCCGTGATATAGAGTTCAACGGAAATCCTTGGGGGTTACCTCAGAACGAGAGGGAGAAGTGGGCTGAGTCCCTTAGCGTTAAACGCGTTGGCGAGGAAGACGCCTTAGTGAGAGAATTAGACAACCGGGTGCTGCTCTTCGTAGGCTGTTCAGGATCCTATGACAGTCGGAACAAAAGGATAACTGAATCGTTGGCCAAGATTTTAACGGTAGCAGGAGTAAACTTTGTCATCCTAGGCAACGGTGAAAGGTGTTGCGGCGACCCAGCTAGAAGGTTGGGTAACGAGTACCTGTTCCAGACGATGGCCCGAGAAAACATCCAAATCTTTAATGAGCACAAAATCAAGAAGATTGTGACGATATGCCCGCACTGCTTCAACACGCTCAAAAACGAGTACCCGCAACTGGGCGGAGAATATGAGGTGGTACACCACTCCGAATTCGTCTTGGAGCTTCTAAAAGATTGGAAGGTGAAGTTGACCAAGAGCGTCGACGAGGTTGTTACATATCATGATCCATGCTATCTCGGCAGACACAATAAAGTCTACGACGCGCCAAGAGGGGTCCTTCAGAGAGTTCCAGGCATAAGACTGAAGGATATGGAGAGATGTCGGTACAACTCTTTCTGCTGTGGAGGTGGAGGTGGGAGGGTGTGGATGGAGGAAACTTTAGGTGAGAAGATAAACGTCAACCGAGCGAAGCAGGCGTTGGAGTTGAACGTCAACACGATAGTGACAGCCTGCCCCTACTGTCTCACCATGTTCGATGATGGGCTGAAATCCCTCGGGAAAGAGGAGTCCGTCAAACTCCTAGACTTAGCGGAGGTAGTTGCAAGGGCTATGTGATTTACGCGTATGAGGTGAAATATGAGATGTTAGAGTGTAAAGGAAATCTCCATGAGGAGAGATCGTGAAAACAAAAAAAGGTGAGTAAAAATGGAGAATAGAATTGGTGTCTATATCTGCCATTGTGGGACGAATATAGCTGGAAAACTGGATATACAGGAGTTAGCATCCTTCGCGTCGAAGCTGGAAGGTGTAGTCGTGGCTAGAGAATACAAGTACATGTGCTCCGATCCAGGCCAAGAAATGATTAAGAAGGACATAAAAGAACTTGGGCTGAACCGCATCGTAGTAGCAGCATGCTCCCCACAGATGCATGAACAGACATTTAGGCGGGTTTTGAATGAGGCTGGACTCAATCCCTACCTGTTTCAGATGGCAAACGTTAGGGAGCAGGACTCATGGGTCACGGGTGACAGTAAATTAGCAACACAGAAGGCTGCGAGGCTCATAGCGGCCGCGGTTAGACGTGTCTCCAATCATGAACCTTTACAAATCAAAACTTTCGGAGTGAACCCAGCAGCCTTGGTTGTTGGGGGAGGCATAACTGGGATCGAGGCAGCGCTTCGAATCGCCGATTCTGGAAGGAGAGTCTATCTGGTGGAGAAGGAGCCAAGTATAGGCGGTCATATGGCGCAATTCGATAAGACATTTCCCACACTCGACTGTGCTGCTTGTATCCTAACTCCAAAAATGTCTTCCGTTGGAGTCCACCCCAACATAGAGTTGCTAACCTACAGTGAAGTGGAAGAGTTTTCCGGATTTGCAGGTAACTTCAAGGTTAAAATAAAGAAAAAAGCGCGATATGTCGACCCTGAAAAGTGTACAAGTTGCGGTTTATGCCAGGAGAAATGTCCCGTCAAGGTTTCGAGTGAGTTTGACTGCGGTTTAGGGATGCGGAAGGCTATCTATACACCTTTCCCTCAAGCTGTACCCAACATTCCTGTAATCGATACAGAAAACTGTCTCTTCTTCACAAAAGGAGTATGCAAGGTCTGCCAGAAAGTCTGTCCAGCAGACGCCGTAAAGTTTGATGATAAGGATGAGTTCGTTGAGGTTGATGTTGGCGCCGTCATCGTGTCTACCGGCTTCGATGTCTTCGATCCGTCTGTTGCAGCTCAATACGGGTACAGGCGTTACGACAATGTGGTGACCTCCCTAGAATTTGAGAGAATGTGCAACGCGTCAGGGCCCACTGGCGGCAAGATATTACTGAAAAGCGGAGATACACCTAAGAGTTTAGCCATCCTCCACTGTATAGGAAGTCGGGACGAGAATTACCACGAATACTGCTCTAGAATATGTTGTATGCAGTCGATGAAGTTTGCGCATCTGGTCAGGGAAAAGTTGCCCAACGCTAAGGTGTACGAGTTTTACATAGACCTAAGAGCCTTCGGTAAAGGCTACGAAGAATTCTATAAGAGAGTTTTGAATGAGGACGTGATCTTTATAAGAGGAAAAGGTGCGGAGGTCACCAATTTCGCTGAAACACCCGAAGAGGAGGGGAAGCTCATCGTAAGATGCGAGGATACCCTACTAGGGTCGGTGTTGCGAGTTCCAGTGGACATGGTCGTCCTCAGTGTGGCTCTAGAACCTAGAAGAGACAGCAACAAAGTTGCGAAGACTTTTCTCCTCAGCCGAAGCAAAGACGGCTTCTTCCTAGAGAGGCACCCAAAACTAGCCCCAGTCTCAACTACCAATGACGGCATATACATAGCAGGTGTCTGCCAAGGGCCGAAAGATATACCTGACTCTGTGGCTCAAGGGGGCGCCGCTGCAGCGGAAGTTCTTTCACTTATCGACCGCGGCAAGGTGACGACTGAACCTGAAATTGCCGTGATAGACGAGAAACGTTGCTCCGCCTGTTTCGTCTGCATCAGAGCCTGCCCATTTAACGCTATAAAGTTCGATGAGGATAAAAATGTAGCAGTTGTGCAGGAGGCTTTGTGCAAGGCGTGTGGGGTCTGTGTAGCCGCCTGCCCCTCAGGCGCCATAAAGCAGCAAGGCTTCACAGACGGGCAGATCTACGCCGAAATGGAGGGAATTTTAGCAATTTAGTGGGAGGTGTGTTGATTGGAGAGGTTTGAACCGAGGATAGTAGGCTTTCTATGCCGATGGTGCTCCTATGCTGGGGCCGATCTAGCGGGCACAAGCAGGATGACTTACCCACCTAACGTATACCCTATTAGAGTAAACTGCACCGGCAGGATAGATCCAACCTTCATAATTAAAGCCCTAACCCAAGGGGCTGACGGCGTTCTCATCGCCGGCTGCCACCCTGGGGACTGCCACTACAACAAAGGGAACTATAACGCCTTCAGGCGGTACCTACTACTTAAAAAGTTGCTAGGCCAGGTGGGGATCGATGAGGCGAGGGTGCGGTTGGAGTGGATCTCAGCCTCCGAGGCAGAAAAGTTCGCGCGGGTAGTCAAAGAAATGACCGAAACTATCAGAGAGTTGGGCCCCCTCAACTGGGGGAAAACTGGGTAGAGGGAAATAGCCGTATCGACCCTGCGTAGACAAAGTGTTCCCACTCAGATTGATACATCGCCCTGCTAGTATAGACTCTCCGCCTCGATGCCCGAGCAGCCTCATTTTTTTAAGATTACCTCCATAATTCTATAGAGACTAAAAATTGGCTTCTTCATCTATGCCTTCGCGCACCCCTGTTTCTATTTCGAATTTTATCGGAGCTTGTCATTGGAGCGTGATTCAAAGTTTCAATGCGTGAAGTTTAACATTGCCTCTCGAATAAATTTGAGTGAGCATATAACTAGTCTCTGCTTAACAATTCGATGTCTACCCTATTCTTGATGCGTGGGTTAGACAGGAGATGCATGGGTCGAACATCCTAACGGCCATCTTAATTCTCTCCAAAGTTTCACTCTCAGATAAAGCCTTCTTAGAGCAAGCAGAGAGTATATGGCATAGAACCAAGTTTATCCCCGGCGTCTTCATACTGGTTGGAGTTATAATCTCAGCGGAATCTATTAGACCCTCTCCGTTAATCTTGTACCGGTGGAGCAGGGTTCCCCTGGGGGCTTCAACGACACTGGTGCCTAAACCTTCTGAAGGCTCCCAAGGAGTTCGGACCTCAGAACCTGCTATGGTGTCACGACCTAACAGCTCTATGCTCTTCAAGAGGCAGAAGATAGCTTCCCTCAAACGGATTGAAGTTAAAAGTAACGTGTTAGATATCTCTGCTTTCTTCTCAAGCAAGATCGTGGACTTTACTCTCGTAGCAAGTAGAGCTCTCGCCTCAGGCCCTGTCATTAAGAGGTAGTTGCCCCTCTTCCCTGGTGCAGGTAGGTTTGGAGTTTCGCTTCCTACCCAACCAACCTCTACCGCTCTGTTATAAAAATCACTGGGCAGTATCCTCTCAGTAAATTTGCACTCCTCATCCAACGCCATAATGTCTCCACCGTAGAATAATTGCCCTCCCTCTAAATCTAAAGAAGACACATAGTGAAATTTCTCTTTAAAATTGAAAGTCTCCTTCTCCTCGACTTCGGCCACAAGGCTGTTCGCTAGCTCTGACGCCCACTCCGCGGTGTTAACAGAACTCTTTAGCTCACTCAGAAGCACATCGCACTCCCTCCTAGTTAATGGTTTCGTGACACCACCCACAACTGGGCGGACGGGCTGAACAGCCCGTCCGCCAGTCACTTCAAGTATCCTCTCACCGCAACGAATAAACTCCAACCCATTTCTCAAGATCTTCGGTCTAAACTCTGATATACCCTTCAAGTCCATCCGCTTTAGGGGGTTAACTAGGGACATCAGGTCTGGGAGGTTCATGACTAGGAAGTGAATCGCGTGGCTTCGGAGTATCTCGCCCATAAGCATAAGAAGTCTAACGGCTTTAGCTGTTTCAGGGGGCTCTACCCCTAAAGCATTCTCTAGGGCTTTACACGCAGCTACCTCATGAGTAAGAGAGCATACGCCACACAGGCGAGCTACAATTCGAGGGATTTCTTCTATACGCCTGCCTACTAGGATCCTTGCAAAATCTCTAAATCTGGGCGCCGCAAACTCTACACGCAGTAGCCTATTTCCATCACTGTAAGCCCTTATTTCACTGTAACCGTCTACCCTCGTCATCAACCAGGTTCTCTTAACTTTCAAAGCTTTCTACCCTTCCAGCGTTTCTGAAATTTGAAAAAGTCTCTAAACCTACTCTCCTGCTTCAGGGGCGCGTCGAGTGCTGAGAAGAAATTTATAATGACGCCGGGGGAGTCTTCGTTGTAAGGCCCGTTGCATCCCTCGCATGGCAGGCCTAAACCTATGCAGAGCGCTCCACAGCCCCCCCGTGTCACGGGGCCTAAGCATAATGTTTTATCCTCTAAAAAGCACCTCTCAGGCATCTTATCTGCAAACAATTTCTGTATGGGCGCGGGGTAATCCAGTTTTGCAGGCTTAAATGGACATTCAGCACAAAGATTTGCTTGTGGCATAGATGGCTCTTCCCTCACAAGTAGGGAGGAGAGAAAATTTCCGACAATGTCCTTCGATGGTGGACAGCCGGGCAGAGAGTAGTCCACTTTAATGATGTCCGAAATTCTATGAACTGTAATATTCCCCAGAAGACTTGTTACTCCACCCAGACAGGCACATGCCCCAACAGCCACAATCTTCTCTGTTTTAGACCTAACCTCTGTTAAGAGAGCTCTTTCTTCAGGCTCTACGACAGCCCCCTCTACGAACGTCACGTCTTGAGGCTCAACCACAGATGTAAAGTCTGTTACAAACGGGAAAAAACAGAGGTCAGCCGTCCTCATGAAATCCCTGAAGACCGGCGAGAATAGAATGGAGTTTACACATCCGCTACATCCGCTGAATTGGATGAATGATACCTTCAGTTTCTCTAAACTCTTCAACTTTTACTCAGCTCTCTAATAAAGTCCCTTGCATTCATCGCAAAGTTTATCCCTTCAACAGCCGAAAGTGTCTCAACTCTTACACGTTTCTCCAGTTCGGCGCCAAATATTTTTCTGAGAACATCTACTTTCCTGACGGCCTTTTTTATCCCATCGATGTATCTACAAGAGTTTGGTCGGCAGCCGACAATCATGACGCCATCAAAACCCGAGTATAAGGCATGGAGTATGAATTCGCTGTCTACTCGACCGGTGCAAGGGAGCTGTAGGATAAAAACGCCTGGAGGATAGTTTACCCTCTTAACTCCCGCGTCGTCAGCGGCCGCGTAGCCGCAGTAAGCGCAACACAGTGCAAGTACTTTTGGGGAGATTTTGGAGCTGGCTAAAGTCTCAATCTTAGTTAAGACTTCCTTATTGTTGAGAGTAAATTCTATGGCCCCGGTGGGGCACATAGGGGCGCAAGCTCCACAGCCCCTACACTTAAAGTCGTCAACTTCCATAACCCCTCCCCTTATGGTTATGGCTTTGAAAGGGCATGCAGGGCGGCAGAGTCCACATAAGCCGCATCTGTCATAGTTTATCTCTATCTTCACCTCTTCGACCGTCAGCTTATCTTTGGATAGGAGTGTTATAACCTCTAAAGCCGTCGACCTGCTCTCCATGAGTATAGAGTCATAGTCCTTCGGCCTAGTGATTGACCCGCAAGCGAAGATTCCTGTGGGAAGGGATTCTGGTCTGAGAAAGCCATCCTTGTCGACGCTGAACTCGAAAATTTTGTGGACCTCATTAAGATAGCTATTGGGTATCATCCCAACATTTAGTATAATCAGGTCGGCTTCATATTCTCTATTCTCTGCTACCACTACTTTCCTTCCATCTTTTGAGATTACTTTCAGATCCTCGACCAGATGTGCACTTTCCATTAAATCTAAATAGTAGGGTATCTCTACAGGCATCTTTCTCCTATCATAAAATATGTGGACCTCTAGATTTCCCAATTGCTCACGAATAGACTCAAGATACTTCCTTGAGACTCTGCAGCAAAACCCTGAACATATACCTTCATTGACACATTGGATTATGGCTACACATTCCGGAGGCTTTCCGTCAGATAGTTTGACTATTCGACCGTTGGTCGGGCCGTCCATAGACAACATTTTTTCAAACTCTACACTGGTTATAATGTCGTTGCGGGGATTGTAGCCTAGCTCTCCCAGATATTTCCCTAAATATATCTCTCCACCTATTGCGAATACGACTGCCCCAACGTTAATTTTTATCTCTTCTGATTTAGCGTCGAGATTTATGGCTTTGGCGCCAAGCTTGTTGCAGGCGTCCTCACACTTCCTGCATTTTCTACAACTTTCGATATCGGAGTCATCGATCATGGGGGCTTGTGGATATATTGCAGGGCGGGGTTGATAGATAACTTTCCTTTTTACTCTGCCGAAAACATCTTTTTCAATTTTATATCTAGGGCATGCATCGATGCACGAGTATCGACGCGGCAAACACTTGGATGCATCGACAAACCTAGGTTTCTGTAAAATTGTCAACTCAAAATTTCCAGCTCGGCCGGAGATGTTTTTCACCTCGCTGTTCGTTAAAACTCGGACGTTGCGCGCTAAGGCTACGGATGATGTAAACTCAGATACAAGGCAGCTAGCGCAATCCCCAGTCCCGTATATGCGGCTCCACGATGCCACTTTCCCCCCTAGGCTTGGTTTCTTCTCTACAAGGTAAACATCGCAGCCGGCCTTTGCCACGAACTGGGCTACAGTTAAGCCTGCTACTCCCCCTCCGATAACTGCCACACTCTTTCTGATGTCTACCCTCCTAGTCGGGAAGCTTCGCTTGAATACTGAGGCTTTCACCGCAGCCTCGATCAGCACTCCAGCTTTTTCTGAGGCTTTTGGTTGATTATCTATATGAACCCAGGCACACTGCTCTCTTATGTTAACTACTTCTATAGGTATGCTGGTGAGTTCACGAATCTGATTAAATTTTTGCTTGTGGATTTCGGGCGAGCAGGCTGCTATTACGAGTATATTAATAAAATTTTTTCTGCACCATTCACTCAGCTTCTCTACATTCTCCGCTGCGCATAATCTAGTGAAGACTTCGACTGAAATTACACCTTCAAGCTCTTTCGCTCCTCTGACTAGCCTCTCTACATCTATCACACGGTCTATTTCACCTCCGCAAGTGCATAAGACAATGCCAATACGATTTATACGAACTGGGGGAATGAGATCCTCTTTTTTTACAGCCTTTCCGGCCAGAAGGTCGTTTTTAATTTTGGTTAATTCATATATCTTCAAGCCGATCGTGTTGAGGCTGTAGAGCCCACGCTCCTTGGATAGGAGGGTTGCGATTTTTTCAAGGTGATAATTGAATTTTCCAGTTTCCCTAATTCCCACTCTATTCATAAGCTCGGTATAGCTCAATGGGCCACTTTCTCCCAGTACAGTTATTACCTTCTCTCTCACAGGGTGAGCAAGTACGGCGAACATGCTCAAGAGAAGTTCACTCTTTTTGTTGCAGCTCGTTGAAGTGTGGCTATCAGTGGGCTCGAGTTTTTCATTTTTTGACAATAAAAATTGTTATACTAGGTAATTAAGAATAGCGATACGGTAAGTTTAAGATTTATAGACAATTTTTCTTGCCAAAATTTTCTTCATGATAATCTTCATGATCTTTATATCCCCGTAGAATTGGAAATTCTACTTGGTGGGCGAATATGCTTGAACGACCGGCATCCCTTCCTAAGGAGCTCTTTCCGATACCTGAAAAATACATCCAACACGCCTGGTTATTACTTGCAGACATGGTTGTTGACTTACGGAGACGTTATGTAAAAGTGGATTCCGACATCATATCGACGCTTCGAGGTTGCAAAATTCTCATAAAGCGCCTTAAGTTCTGTGGGCTACACTCAACCCTAAGAGATGAAAGTTTAGCGCAGCTTCAAAGGAATTTGAATGATGTGCTGGACCGCCTGATAAACCTAGCTGCAAGAGAAGTAGGTTGGAAGTATGCTACAGACTGGAAAGTAAAAATAGAACAGATTGCCAATTATAGAGATTTTCTCTACTATTACGGGCACCCGGACTATTGTGATCTGATGTAGTGTGGAGAGGTAAAGTGGGGGTAAGGGCGCTACTCCGCGTGAAAAAGGGATCTGTTGTCATACACGCGGAAAAAGAGGAGCTTATCGAACGTACTTGGCTTCTCTTGGCTGATATGGCTGTTGATCTAAGAAGAATGGGTGCGCATGTGGAACCAGAGGTAAAGACCATACTTAGAAACTCCAGAGTTCTCATCAGACAATATAAATCTCAGAAGCCATCGACAGCAAGGGAGGAAACTCTCTACCAGATTACACAGAGCATCCGCATACTAGAAGGTATCTTGTTCAAAACTGCTAAGGATGAATTTGGAAGAGAGTACGTTGCTACTTGGAGAGCTAGGCTTGGAGGGCTCGATAAATATGAGGAGTTTCAATATTACTGCGGTCATCCACTCTATCGCGACCTAGTCGATGAACTTTACGAGATGCCTGGCGGCCAAAAGATGAGACGATGTGTCCAATGCGGAACTTGCAGTAGCTCATGTCCAGCTGGCTTCGCCATGGATTATACACCGCGAAAACTTGTCGCCTTGATTAGAGCTGGTGCTGTAGATAAGGTTTTGGCAAGTAACACCTTCTGGCTGTGCTCCTCTTGTTATCTATGCGCGGTTCGCTGCCCAGCGGGAATCAAATTCACCGAGATTATGTACAGGCTTAGGCAGTTGAGTGGTAAGCTTGGTTTGAATGGTGTAGGTACTCCCGCCAAGACTCTTGCGAAGATGTTCGTGGATATCGTGAACCGTAAAGGTCGAGTTTCTGAGATAGAGCTCTCCATGAAATTCTTTCTTACGACGAGCCCGCGTAGATTGTTAGGAATGGCGTGTCTTGGGTTAAAGCTTCTGGTTAGGGGACGGTTGCTACATCTCCCATGTAAGATCAAGGGACTCCGCGAGATAAAACAGATAACGTCACAAGCATCATGGAGATCAGATATATAGTGGAGCGGCTACTTCAATACACCTATTATCCCGGTTGCTCCGTCCAGCTTTTGCAGAAAGGCTACGATACCTCAACAAGGCTAGTAGCAGAGGCACTGGGGATAGGTCTAGTTGAGTTGGAGGACTGGAACTGCTGTGGTGCTACAGCGTATATCTCGATAGATCAGCTAAGTGCACATGCCCTAGTGGCTAGAAACTTAGCGAGAGCTGAAAGGACAAGTAGGGATATACTAGTAATTTGTCCCTCCTGTTTTACGACCCTGAACAAAACAAACACACTCTTAGCAGAGGATACCAAGCTCAGAAAGCAGGTTGAGTTTACCTTAGGCCGCATCGGTCTCACGTATTTCGGTTCGTTGAAAATACGCCACCTATTGGATATATTAATAAACGATGTAGGCGAAGAGAGAATACGGTCGTTTGTATCCTCCGATAATGAAGAGTTTGGCTCTCGCGGGCTAGGAGGGTTAAAGGTTGCCCCTTATTATGGCTGTCAGATAACTCGTCCGATGAGATCTTTTGACGACCCTGAGGCTCCGACAACAATGGATCGCGTCCTATCATGGGCTGGCGCCGAAGTCGTTAACTATCCTCTAAAGGCGAGATGTTGTGGTGGTACATTATTAATGACTAACGAAGATGTAGGGTTACCGCTGGTCAGAAACCTCCTGAAATGCGCAGTTGAGAATGGTGCGCAATGCATAGCCACAGCTTGCCCATTATGCCAGATGAACCTGGAATCCTATCAAGGCAAGATCAACAAGAAATTTGGAACACACTATTCCATACCTTCAGTCTACTTCACTCAGCTTCTAGGCTTGGCGTTAGGTCTTTCTATGAAAAATCTGGGCATTGGGAAGGAGTTAGTGTCGGCGAAGAAGCTTCTTGCCTCCCTCCGTCGCATGTAGGTGGCGGCTTACGCCTAAAGTTGACTTCGTTTTTACAATAATGTATCTAAGACCATTGCTATGAAGAGAAGTCCCAAGTATGGGCTTGAATACTTGTAGACTATCCAGGCATTCCTCTTAGTGGGCCTTAGAATTAGGATCGTGTTCAATGTTATCATGCCGGCGCCTAAGGTAGCGGCTACTGCAAGGTAGAGCAACCCAAATGCCCCCGCAAAATAAAGGGAGAGGGAGAAAGCTACGAGAAGGATAGACGTGGAAGCTATGCATCGAACAGCCTTCTTCTCACTGACAACCGTAGGAAGCATAGGGACTCTCACCTTTGAGTAGTCTTCCCTATATCTTATGGCGAGGCTCCATATGTGAGTAGGTATCCAGAGGACGACTAAGGCTGCCACTAAGAAGGCGATGGGTGGCAGAGTTCCGGTGGCAGCGGCGTAGCCTACGAGCACTGGTATTCCACCAGAAAAACCTCCCAGAATGACGCTCAGGGGGTTTTTCCGTTTCAGAAACATGCTGTAGATTAAGACATTGTCCACGACTGCAATGAATATCAATAAGGTGCAAAGCAAGTTGACGGTAGCCGAAGCTGCTAAAGATATGACGAGTAGGGACAGCCCCACATAAAGGGCATTTTTTGCAGGAATCAATCTTCCGCTCGGCAGTGGCCTTTTTCGAGTCCTCTCCATAACCGCATCGATGTCCCTGTCCAAATAGCTTGTGAGCATGTTGGCCCCCGCAGCCCCGCTTGCTCCTGATAACACTACAGCCATTAAAAGGGGGGTAGGGTTGACGAAGACAGATATTCCTCCACCAGCTATAGCAGCACTTATGCCTGTGAAAACAAGGAGCAAGACTGTCTTCAGCTTAGCAGCTTCCATGTAGACGAGAAGAGTTCGAACCATCTTCATCTTCGCACATCCGCAGCCAAAATAAAGAAAGACGGTTCTAAGATAACCTTTGCCCACTCTCGATCGTTAGGTCTACCATGTGAATTGATTTTCTACGTTTCACAAAACTTTTAAATCTTTTATCTCGCTCTTTTCAGGATTAATCAGAGTTGCGGTTATGGACAAACCTGGATGTAGAAACCTATGGTTTTATGGTTATATACCATATAAAATGGCTGCAGGTCTCTTATCAGTCTTAGTTCCACTATTCATAGTTGAGAATTTGAAGTGTACTCTGCTGGATGTAGGTATTGTTACAGCATGCTTCAACCTCGCCGTGATTCCTTCAGTAATTATTTGGGGGGTGATCTCAGATACGCTCGGTAGACGGAAGATCTTCGTCGTAGCCTCTTTTCTGCTAACGGGTGCTACATTAGTCCCGTTAGCCTTCGCGAAGGGCGTCTGGGACTTCTTGATCTGGAGTGTGTTGCAGGCTTTCTTCTTTACTATGCATGAGCCAGCTACCAACATGCTTATAGTAGAGTTAAATGCTCGGGGAAAATGGAATGAGAAGATAGGAATATATCAGATGGTTTCAGGTTTAGGGTGGTCAGCTGGTCTGATAATTGGCGCTATAGGCGTTGCGGTCTACAGCTTTCCAGATTTGATGTGTATCTCTGCAGGCATGTATGTCGTTGCATCCATAGCTTCCCTAGTTCTTATTCGAGATCCTGATGTCCCCCTTAATAGGGAAGAGATTGCCGCCGAGCGTGCTGGGTTAAGTGTCACCGAGCGCGCCAGGTTTCATTACAGGTGGATTCACAGACCACCAAACCTTATTGGTTTCTTCAAGAAGATGGTTAGTGAGGTGGGTTCAGATCTAGGTCTGTTCAATCTTGGGGTTTTCATATTTTCAGCTTCAGCTACTATAGTCTTCACCGCGTTTCCAATCTTCTTCCTCAATGAGGTAGGCTTGGAGCCGTTTGTGATTTTTAGTATCTTCTTTGTGAATTCGCTGGCATCGGCTGTGGGTTATCAGTGGTCGGGTGTTATGGCTGATAAGTATGGTGATAAAAGGCTCATTATGGTTGCTTCTGCTTCGCGCGTAGTTCTCTTCCCTCTCTTTATCCTCTGTACTATCTCGCCGTTGAACAGTGCAGTCGTTATTGCGATAGTGTTGTTGGGGGTTATAGGCATATCTTGGGCGTTATTCAGCGTCTCAAGTACAGCCTTATCCATGCAACTCGTTCCTAGGACAAAGTTTGGAGAGAGTAGTGGGCTTTACTACGCGTCAACAGGGCTTGGCAGCGTCATCGGCGGCTTTTTTGGCGGGGTTCTCCCTTTTGTATTCTGGCAATCTCAAGAAGGTATAGGGATCTTCTTCTTTTTATCCGGTACCTTGTTCCTTTTCCCTTTATATGTCTTCGGGAGATTGAAGGTCCCCATTGCCTAACGAAATCTCGCCATCCCTGTTCGATTCATTGCCTGTGTCTTCATGTATCTGAATATTACAATCTTCCAGTAAAGAGCGGGGTCTTCTGCGGAGTAATGGTAAGGTTTATAGTGTCTGGTTGTTTATCGGTGAGTGAATTGACTATTCACAGATTTGAGATCCTCGGAAGCCCTAACTTGGGAATCTACGCCCTAGCTACCGATACCTATGCATTAGTTCCCACCGGGGTGTCCGAGGGCAAGCTTGCAAAGATACGGAAAGTCTTGGGGGTTGATGTCTGTCAAATAGATGTCGGAGAGTCTAAGCTCAACGGCGTCCTAGCAGCTGGGAATACGCACGGAATAGCTCTACCTTACTACTCGTCTGAGGAAGAAGTTCGCCTCCTCAAGCGGGAATTAAGGGACATAAACGTAGAACGTCTAGCTGGAAAGAAGACAGCCCTAGGCAACCTAATCCTCCTTAACGACAAAGGCGCTGTGGTGGATCCTTCCTTCCAACCCAGCGAGATGAGGGCGCTTGCGGACATCTTCGACGTAGAGGTTCACCCCGCCGAGATAGCCCACCTACCCTATGTCGGTTCCTTCGCAGCAGCCACAAATCGAGGCGCCCTACTCCACCCGCACGCCGAAGAAGAGGAGAAGGCATTAATAACTGAAGTTCTGAAGGTGCCTGTGGATGTTGGGACTGTGAACGGTGGGGTTCCCTACGTAGCTAGCGGCATTCTGGTAAATGTCCGTGGGGCTTTAGTCGGCTCAACAACCACCGGCCCAGAGATTCTAATCATCTCGAACATCTTCGAAGTTTAACGGTTTTGGGCTTATTCGCGCCTTCACTCAGCTGAAGCGCTAACCACCTACTTTTCTGAACACCGAGCCCGTTGAATTTTAATATACGTCAATTTCCACTCTAATGCAGCTTTGAATCAGCCGTTGCGGAGGTATAAGATTCTCGCCCTATGTTCGCTAGTCCATGGGCTCAACCACTCATACTGGGTGATACTTCCCCCACTTCTACCCATACTCATCAAGGAGTTCGAGATCTCCACTACAGAAGCTGGACTCTTAGCCTCAGCCTTCTTTATCCCGTACGCAATCTTCCAGTTGCCAATAGGTTCTATAGCTGATAGGGTTGATCGTAGGCTGCTTATAGGGTTAGGGCTTCTTCTCTCAGCTGTAGGTATCTTCCTCTCAGGGCTTGCGCCCAACTACTGGACACTGCTTATATTCCAAGCGGTGGCCGGATTTGGTGGAGGAACTTACCACCCTTCCGCTATAGCCGTTATAGCCCAGAACTTCCCTAGCGAAGAGAGAGGGCGCGCATACGGGCTCCACGGCATCGCCACAAACCTTAGCTTCTTCATCACACCACTCATGGTAACACATCTGGCCACTTGGGGGTGGAGGACGCCATTCCTCCTCTTCGGTCTCCTTGGAGTAGTTGCCTCCGCCATATTTCTCCCTCTCGCCGGGCGCCAAGCCAACTCTGCAACCGTAGAGGAGCGTAAGAGGATGACATTTGTGCTACGGAACCGCCAACTACTCAAACTCTCAAGCATAAACGCCTCAGTCACTGTGGTAGACCGCGGCGTTGTAACCTTCCTTCCACTACTTCTAACTGTAATTTACAGCTTCGACGTGGCTCAAGCCGGCAGTACACTTTCACTTTTCTTCCTCTTTGGCTTGGCAGGGCAGCTCATCGGCGGCTATCTGACTGATAGGATAGACCGTCGAGTACTCTTGACGGCAATGCTCACCGCAATCGGGATTGGCACACTCGCCTTTGCCTTAGCGCCTTCTCCACTACTGGCTCTACCCACCGTCGCTATCGTAGCAATATTTCTCTTCTCCACTTTTCCACTTACGGAGACCTTAGCCACAACGTTTCTCCCAGAGGCCAGCCGAGGGAGCGGTCTCGGCGTATACTTCACAATAAGCAGCGGGGTAGGGGCGTTTTCACCCTACCTTATCGGCGGTCTCATTGCCATCTTAGGCTACCAACCCGCTTACCTCTCGTTGGCATTCGTGGCATTCGCTGGAGTTCTCATCTCAGCTAGGTCTGGCTCAAAACAGTTAACCTCAGGCAAAACCTTCAAATATGAGGGGAGATAAATAGATCGGAAAACCTAAATGGTCGAAAGGTCTATGGCTGTTTGGTGATGAGGTGAGTGTTGTTGTCTTCCCCATATATTCATGCGGCTCTTCTCCTACACTTCGCTAAACAACCCGTCAATGAAGAGAATCTTAAGAAGGTTCTTTCAGCGTCAGGACTAACCTTCGACGAGGCGAGGGTTAAAGCACTCGTAGCTGCCATATCAGAGGTCAACATCGACGAGGCCTTAAAGTCATCCCCTATAGGGTTTGCCCCTGCATCCCCGGCAGCAGCTCCAATGCCAGCTGAGGCGGCTGCAAAACCCAAAGAGGAGAAGAAGAAGGAAGTGAAAGAGGAGAAAAAGAAGGAGGAGGAGGCCCTAGCTGGACTTGGGGCTCTTTTTGGTTAAATTAATCCCCCTTAACCCTCCTCTAGTATACGAACCGTGTTCTACGCGGCTAAGGTAGCGGCTCCGTTACTATAACTGGTCTGTTGGAGCGGCGGCTGTTTAATCTCGCCCCATATAGTATTTCTTTGCCAAATTTCCAATAGGTGGTGGTTGGGTATGTTGACCTTTGTGGGGTTGGGGCTAGACCACGAAGGTGGGTTAACTTTATCCGGGCTTAAGCGGGCTGTGGAGGCTGAGAAGATATACATCGAACTCTACACGAGTCTTATGCCCCGCCTCTCGATCCAGAACCTCGAGAAAATTTTAGGCAAGCCGATCGTTAAGCTGAGTAGGGAGGATCTAGAGGAGCGCCCTGAAGAGACCATCCTGAAGGATGCGGATGCGTCAGATGTTGTCCTCCTCGTTCCAGGCGACCCAATGGCGGCTACTACCCATATTGACCTTAGGCTCCGCGCCTACAAGCTGGGGATTGAAACTAAGGTCATTCCTGGTGTATCTATTCTAACAGCCGCAGCTGGGGCAGCTGGGCTCCAAAACTACAAATTTGGGAGGACGGTTACTATACCCTTCCCTAGCGAGATCTACAGACCGGAGACACCTTACGACGTAATCGGCGAGAACACTGCTAGGAGGTTACATACACTCGTACTCCTCGACATAGCAGCCAGCCATGGACGGTATATGACAGTTAGAGAGGGCCTCGAGTATCTTCTCTCCATAGAGAAGAGGCGGAGAGAGGGAGTTGTCACTCCCGAGCGGATAGCTGTAGGGGTTGCCAGGGTTGGCTCAGATCAGCCAACTATCAAATGCAGTAGAGTGGGCGATCTACTACAATTTGACTTCGGTGGTCCTCCTCACATTATAATCTTCATAGGGGAGCTCCACTTCATGGAGAAGGAAGCGTTGAAGGCATTCGCCGGTGCTCACTGTAGTGAGGGGCTGTTGGGTGGAAACTATGGATGAGCAGGATCGCATAAAGTTTGAGAGGTATAAGGGAAATCTCGAGAGGGTGTTCTCTCAGCTTGAGCTTAAAAAAATTGACAGAAACAGTGGGGAAGTCATAGATTTGGCAAGGAGGTATTTTGAGGATGCCATTTATTTCAGAAAGAACGGCCATGTTACCACGGCTTTAATCTCCTTAGCTTACTGTGAAGGGCTCTTAGACGCCCTGCGTCTTCTGAAGGTTATCGATTTCAGGTGGGAAGAGGACAGTTAGAGATGATAGGCTTTGTCTGAGCGTAAGAGGGTTCTGGCTTCAGGTGTCTTCGACTTGATCCATTATGGACACCTCCGCTTCCTTGAAGAGGCAAAGAGGTTAGGTGGAAAGGGCGCTGAGTTGATAGTAGTGGTGGCGCGGGACTCCACAGTCAGACGTTTAAAGGGGCAGGATCCAATTCTTCCAGAAGATGAACGACTCGCTATCGTTGAGGGCCTAAAACCTGTCGACAAAGCCTTCTTGGGGCATGAGGAGTTGAACATCTCGGAAGTAATCGAAACCTACAAGCCAGACATCATCGCCCTCGGCTATGACCAACATGAGATCGCGGGGAAAGTCAGAGCTGCCATCGAAGAGGGGGGTTACCGCATTAAGGTTGTAACAATTCCAAAATTCGGGCGGGGAGATCTGAACAGTTCCTCCAAGATAAAGCGCAGGATAATCGACAACTTAAGGTAGCGCTCTGGTATCGCGCCACTCACCTTGGGTGAAGGGCATCTAAACGGGATAATAACGCGGGCAAGCCATTTAGAGTTCGCAACGTTAAGAGCCTCACGGGCTTCACTCTAAAGAATTTGAATGTAGCAGATAGGTGAAAATTAGCTCTGCTTGGCGGTACTCTATTCCAGAGGCTTGGGCACGGGTTAAGGGTGCATAATCTTCGAAGAATCGAAAAATGAGACGCAGGGAATCCGAGTCGCCATCCACAAAGAGGCGTGGGGTATTTACTGTTTTGGTTTGCAGAGCGTAAAGATCATGAGATGCCTTTTTCAGTGACCGGCCGCGTTGTCATTAATGGGCATGTATCTTACCAAAGGATATTCCATACGAATCCTTTAAAAAAAGGATTCGTTAATCATCGTTTTTGACGTGTTTTTTTATAATTGTTTGGCTTGCCGAACTAAAGGCTTATATTTTAATATTTCATTGGTATTTATTTTTAATTTAAATTGAAATACAATAGAATATATCCTCTAAGCTATAGAGTGTGGTTAACTCTGGAGGGAGAGAGCGATGAAAGTATTACAAGTCATACTGCCCGAGCGTGTTCAAATCCACAATCCTTCAAGACCTGTTAGAGGGATAGACTTGACAGATCTAGAAGATCGAACAGGATTTGACAAGAAGATTCTCATAAACCTAAACCTGGATCAGATAGAGGACGAGATCTAAAGGCCCTCCCACTTTTTATAACACGCATACCCACCCTAAACGCCAAATTTCTCCAAGAATCCCTACCTCCCTCAGCTTTACTCCTCCCCTCCTTTAACGCCTTAAGGATATCGTCGAGCGTTGGTCTATCAACATCGATACGGGTATAAGCTGTACCGATACTTTTGGGGGTATGGGCGTCACTCCCACCCGTCTGAGGTAACGCTAACTTCTCCGCCAGTCGCCGGCTCATCTTGGTCGAGAAGGGCCATATAGTCGAAGAGTTCACTGTCTCGATAGCGTCTGGTCTCGCCAGCTTAATAGTTTCTTCTTTAGCGCCCTTTAAGATAGAGGTTGGGTGCGCAATGACTGCTACTCCGCCTAGGCTGTGAATTGCTTCAACGGTCTCAGCGGCTGGCATCGACCTTGGAATGTTGTCTCTAATACCGAGCCCCAGTATGTGAGCCCCCAACGAACTTACCTCAATACCTGGCACAATAATTAGACCTGAGTTGTTCGGCAGCCTGTTACAGACCTTGGTGGTGTTGTGGTCCGTGATGGCTACACCATCCAAACCCTGCTCTTTTGCGCGTTCGATAGCCTCCTCGAGGGTGATATAACTATCCAGAGAGTAGACTGTGTGGACGTGGAGGTCAAGTTTGAGTTCCATTTAATAGATCTTGCTCCCAGGTTTCAGCTGTCGGTCTGGTTGCAGTAGTGCAACTTTTTCGTCGTCCTCACCAGCTAGGATCATTACTTCAGATTCTACGCCAAAGATCTTCTGCGGCTTTATATTGGTAACTACTGCTACCAACCTACCCCTCAACTCCTCTGCTGAATAGTTTCCCTTTAATCCTGCTACAGCCGTCTTATGTTCGCTTCCCCCAATGTCCACAGTCAACTTGTATAGTTTTGTAGATCCTGGAACCGAGTTCACATCGATGATCTTGCCTATCTTGAGGCTAAACTTGGAGAGCTCATCTACTGTCATCTTGCCTTCATCCCTTGCCACGGCTCCCACTTCCAGCTTGCGTCTAACCTCTGAGAGTTCAATCTTGGAGAAGATTGGTTTAGGCTTCATTACTCTATGGTTTGGTGGCAGCTCCTCAGATGCAGACATCCATCTCTGATCGTGGACGCTATTTGGAAGCCCCAGAAGCCCCCAGACATATTCCGCCGTGGAGGGCATGAAAGGTGCTAATAGAACTGCCAGCGCTTTTACGATCTGCGCAGATGTGTAGATGGTGGCCGCAGTCCTCTCCGGAGTGGTCTTGATGGTCTTCCAAGGTTCCCTGTCATTGATGTATTTATTTCCGAGACGTGCTAGCTCCATTACAGCCCCAACTGCGGCTTGCAACCTGAACCGCTCAATATAGGAGGCAACATCGGCGCTATACTTCTTTATCGATTGGAGTACCGCTTCATCCTCCTTATCTAGCCTGTTAGGTTTAGGTATACGCCCGCTATAGTAGCGGTCGACGAAGGTTAGTGTGCGGTGTATGAAGTTTCCTAGGGTATCGTTGAGGTCGGAGTTCACTTTCTCTAAGAAGCCATCCCATGTGAAGTTTGAGTCCTTCGCCTCCGGTCTGGATGAAATGAGCGTATACCTCCAGTAATCAACAGGATACATCTCAAGTGCTTCATCAATCCAGACTCCAACTCTGCGGCTCTTAGAGAACTTCTGCCCCTCGAACATGAGAAACTCTGTCGAGTCCACATTCCATGGCAAATTATATTTCTCTCCACTGGCTAAGAGAAGCGCTGGCAGTATTATTGTGTGGAAAGGGATGTTATCCTTCCCGACGAAGTAGAGCGTCCGTGTCGAGGGGTCAACCCAATAGTCACGCCAACCCTCGGGGTTATCTTTGTCTCTAAAGTATTCAATTGTGGCTGAAATGTACCCGAGCACTGCTTCTATCCAGACATAAACGGTTTTGCCTTCTGCCCCGGGGAATGGGGCTGGTATCCCCCAAAAGTTGTCACGTGTTATGGGTCGGGGTTTGAGGCCTTCCTCTATCATCTTGAGCGTAGCGTTCCTAGCATTGTCTGGCAGCTGCCTATTGTTTTCAATGTATTCTAGAAGTTTTTGCGAGAACTTGGGCAAGTCGAAGAGCCAATGTTTAGACTTCCTAAGAGTTGGGTGTGCCCCACAGATTGTGCAGTGTAGTCCAATCAGCTTGGTAGGCTCAAGAAGTCTGCCGCAGAAGTCACATTGATCCCCACGTGCTCCCTCATACCCGCAGTATGGGCATATTCCCTCTACGAATCTGTCCGGCAGGAAACGTTGGCATCTGGGGCACCATGGAAGTATGGTTTCTTCCGTGGTGATGTAACCGTTCTTGTAAATTTTAAGGAGGATCTCCCGTACTATCTCTTTGTGAACGGGGCTCTCGGTTCTTGTGTAGTTGTCGAAGGAGATTTTCCACCTCTGGAAGAGGTCTTTTATCTTGGCGTGGTTTCTATCTGTAAGTTCCTTCGGATGTTTCCCTTCCTTTATGGCTTCGACCTCTATAGGTGTGCCATGCTCGTCAGAGCCGCTTACGAAGACCACCTCTTCGCCCTTCATCCGCAGATATCTAGCTACAACATCCGCTGAGAGAACAGAACCAATCATCGTCCCTAGGTGTGGCACATGGTTAATGTATGGCCAAGCTGATGTGACCAGCCATCTCCCCAAGAGCTGTCTTCCCCCTCCTTATACCAGTCTACTAGTATACACCTATAGAGTGTAGCTTCCCAATATATCTGTCATAATACCGTGGTGAAAGAGGCTTAAATCCTCCTACTCAGGATAATAGGGTCAACTTGGAGGGGTGGCTATGCGAGAGTTTGAGGTCAAGGATATCTCCCTAGCCGTGGGAGGCCGCTTATCCATCGAGTGGGCTGAGAGCAGAATGCCGGTACTCATGAGTATCAGGAGCGACTTTGAGAAACGTAAACCTCTCAAAGGTGTTAAGGTCGGCGCATGTCTTCATGTTACTAAAGAGACCGCAGTCCTTACTCGGACCCTAAAAGCTGGAGGGGCGGAGGTCTATCTCTGCGGCTCTAATCCTCTCTCGACCCAAGACGATGTTGCGGCAGCATTAGCTAGCGAAGGTACTAATGTCTATGCTTGGAGAGGTCAGACAGGCGAGGAGTACTATAGGTGCATAGAGAATGTACTTTCACATCAACCTGAAGTTACCCTCGATGATGGTGCAGACTTAGTCATGACACTACACACCAAGAAGAAGGATCAGTTGCGAGCAGTGATCGGAGGTACGGAAGAGACCACCACCGGCGTCGTGAGGCTTAGAGCTATGGCTAAATCCGGGGTTCTGAGCTACCCAATTATCGCGGTGAACGACGCCTACACGAAATACCTCTTTGACAATCGTTACGGAACAGGTCAGAGTACCATCGATGGTATACTGCGTGCTACGGGTCTCCTTTTAGCTGGAAAGAGCTTCGTTGTCTGCGGCTACGGCTGGTGTGGCCGTGGTATAGCGATGAGAGCCCGTGGGATGGGCGCCAACGTGATAGTAACTGAAGTTAGCCCTTTGAAGGCTCTTGAAGCCAAGATGGACGGCTTCTTGGTGATGCCGCTTCTAATGGCATCCGAGATAGGCGACTTCTTCGTAACTGCTACTGGTAATATAAACGTGATACGCGGGGAACATATGTCAAAGATGAAGAGTGGTGCCGTGATAGCCAACGCCGGCCACTTCAATGTGGAGGTATCCATCGCTGAACTGAGTGAGCTCGCTGAACAAAAGAGGTTGATTAGACCAAATGTTGACGAGTATCGGTTGAAGGATGGGCGACGCATCTACCTATTGGCTGAGGGTCGGCTCGTCAATCTCGCGGCTGCTGAAGGTCATCCGCCGGAAGTTATGATGATGTCCTTCGCGAATCAGGCTCTCTCGGTTGAATATCTTTTACGTCACGGGCGTGATATGGAACCTAAGGTCTTCAGAGTTCCAGAGGAGATCGATGAGAGGGTAGCGAAGCTAGCTCTCCAGAGCCAGAAGGTTGAGATAGATAACCTCACAGCTGAACAAATTGAGTACATGCGAAGTTGGGAGATGGGAACCACTTAAGGACGGAGCGGTTATCGTAGACCGAAACTCCTTTTACCTCCTCTGCATCATAATATGTTTGAGCAATTTCCGTGAATCATAAATGAACGAGAAGAACTACGAGCAACAGCTGAACAGGCTTTACTCGAATTTACCTAAAGGTGCGGCCACCAAGACACGTTTCGAACCGCCTAGGCCCTCAGTAGTGATCGCGGGAAATCGGACTTTCATCACTAACTTAAAGCATATATGTGAGACGCTCAACAGAGACTGCCAGCATCTTGTTAGATACTTGGCTAAGGAGCTTGCTACCGCTGGAAGCATTGAGGAGGACCAAGCGGTCTTTCAGGGAAAATTCGATAAAGTCCGTGTTAACCACATCGTAGATGACTATATCAAAGAGTTCGTCATATGTCCAGTCTGCCACGCCCCAGACACAAAAATCGTTCGGGAAGAGCGTTTCCGCTTTCTCGTCTGTGAGGCGTGCGGCGCAAAATCCTCTGTGAGGGCAATATAGGAGTTAGTGGCCGTGGTTCAGGTCTACGCGAAGGTGACGAAGGTCAGAGGGGAATTACTTGTGGCTATATGTGATGAAGACGTTCTAGGGAAATGTTTCGAGGATAAAGAGAAGAGAGTAGTCTTCGAAGTTCGTGAATCTTTCTACAAAGGGGAAAAGATCGAAATTAGCGAGTCAATAAAACTCCTGAAACCAGCTACCATAGTCAACCTGACAGGCCCAGCCATAGTAGACGCCGCAGTTAAGGCTGGCTACGTTGACGCGCCTAACGTAATAGTTATTGGTGGTATTCCTCACGCTCAGATAATAAAACTGTAGCTCCACTGAAGAGGCGTTATGGTTGTTTGGTACTAGGTTTTAAATTATAGTAAAGCTACTTTCCGAGAGAGAGAGATAAGTGGCTTAGCGGGTAGAGCTGTAGGAAATTGAAAAGGAAAGTCTTGAGCGAGGAGGAACTCAAAGACCTTATACTGCCTGGTGAAGGGCAGATGTTGGGCGTCGTAATCAAGATGCTTGGCTTCGATCGAATGGTCGTAAGGTGCGAAGACGGCAAGGATCGCCTATGTAGGATTAGTGGAAAACTCAAAAGAAAGATCTGGATAAGAGAGAACGACGTCGTCCTAGTCTCGCCTTGGGAGTTCCAAAGCGACTCAAAGGGAGACATCACGTGGAGGTACACACATAATCAAGCAGAGTGGCTTAGAAAGAACAACTACCTAAAAATGTAATAACCGCCGATTACCTCATTGTTCATTAATTTACTGCACAGAAAAATCTCGGCTTTTGAATGTATGATACCTCAACTAACCCATCACCCTCTGACTGGTTAATCCATATCCTACTGTGAAGCTAATATTCTCCTCATCACTTAATTCATTCGAGTGAATATCATGCCACGGAATGAATTGCCAGCGGAAGGGAAGTTTCAAAAGAAGCTTGACCGAGATGAGAGGCTTTATGACGTAACTCAACGTATGAAGATTAAACGCTCCGAGGATTACGATGTTCTCGAAGAGGTCTTCGATAAACCCACTTTGATGACCCTTTACCACCTCATAAATAAAGGTGTAATTGACCGCCTCTATGGTGTGGTAAAGAGTGGGAAAGAGGCGCGCATCTACAGAGGGCTGAACAAGAGCGGGCGCGAGTTAGCTGTGAAGATATATCTCGTAGCCTCGGCTGAGTTCAGGAAGGGTATGCTACAATATATCGAAGGTGACCGCCGCTTCGGGAAGGTTAAACGTGATTCCCGCAACCTGATATACACTTGGGCGCTTAAAGAGTTCAAGAATCTCGAGAAAGCCTATAGTGTAGGAGTTAGGGTTCCTCAACCTTATGCTGTGGAGAATAATGTGTTGGTAATGGAGTTCATAGGTAGCAATGGTATACCAGCGCCTCTTCTAAGGGAAGCGGAGCTTCATGACCCCAGTAGGGTTTACAAGAAACTCTTGGAGTATGTGAAGATTCTCTATCGGGATGCTAGCCTCGTGCATGGGGACCTCAGCGGGTTCAATGTTATGGTTGTCAACGATGAACCTGTTATCTTCGATCTGTCGCAGGCAGTTCTGTTAACACACCCGATGGCATCTCAGTTACTATACCGCGACTTAGTCAACCTTGCGAACTTCTTCAAACATCTTGGGGTGGAAGTAGAGCCGGTCGAAGTAACTTACATTTGGGTGACTGGCTCGAAGCCAAACTTCACTTTAACTGGCAGTTGAGTTTGATAGGAATAAAAAATTAAACATAATACTTAATATCTTTTATATTATCATAAAGGGGGATCCCGTGGGCTTTGGCTCTATGCTAGAAATCCCTATAACATCTAAAGAGGATAAGTGAACGTCTAGAAATGAGTTCAAATCTTAGAATGAAAATCCCTGAAGAGCGAGTAGGGGTTCTAATAGGGCCTAAAGGTTCATTTAAGAGGAAGATTGAGAAACTGTGCAACGTAAACCTCGTCGTCAGTAGCGATACAGGCGTAGTAGAATTTGAGCCATCAAGTGCGCCCAGCGACCCTACAGCCATCTTTAAACTTCAAAATGTGATATCAGCCATAGGCCATGGCTTCTCTTCCACCAAAGCTCTATGTCTACTCGAGGATGATGTTCTATTCGAGATAATTGACCTGCGCGACTATGTGGGGCGGTCAAAGGCTGACTTGGAAAGGTTGATGGGCAGGTTAATTGGGCGGAGTGGGAAAGCTCGCCGAATACTAGAGGAGAATACAGACACGCACATATCGATCTACGGTCACACGGTCGCGATTATAGGGCGGCCTAAAGAAGTCGAGGTCGCTAGATCTGCAATTCAGAGGCTTATAGGGGGGAGTGAGCATAGGACCGTCTACCAATATCTGAGCAGGGTTAGGCGCGAACTCAAGAAGGAGAAATTGAAGCTCTGGGAAGAGCAAGGGTGAGCTACTATGTCGAAAGAAGAGTTCTACGAGATAAGCCCAGCCGACTTCTTTTACCGGAATAAAGATTTAGCCGGCTTCAGCAATCCTGCACGCGCCTTATACTCAACGGTTAGGGAATTAGTTGAGAACTCCTTTGACGCCTGTGAATTACACAGTATCCTCCCTGACATCTATCTCAGGATCAGCCATGAGGGCGCTGAGGGCGGTGAAGGGGTCGGCATATATGCAGTGCGGGTTGCAGATAATGGCTCTGGTATTCCCGCCCGCCATATCCCACACGCATTAGCCCAAGTCTTCTACGGGTCAAAGTATAGATTAAGACAGTCTAGAGGGACTTTCGGGCTCGGCGGGACGATGGCTATTCTCTACGGACAGATAACAACAAATAATGCTGTACATGTCATCTCCTCGACGGGTACCCCAGTAATTCATGAGTATGAATTGTTGGTAGATATCCAACGGAATAAACCGGTTGTCCTAAAACATAGGACATACAGGAATGATAAGAGATGGCATGGCACCGTTATCGAGATAAAGTTAGACGGTGACTATTTGCGAGCAGGCCCAAAAATTCTAGAATACCTCAAACAGACAGCGATTGTAACACCCTACGCAAAATTGACCTTCGTCGACCCGAAGGGACGTTTGTATAGGTTTGAGAGGGTCGCAAGTGAGCTTCCTTCTCCCCCCAAAGAGACCAAACCGCACCCTTACGGCTCAGACGTTGAGACGGTTAAGCGAATAATCTCAGGGACAACTTGCAAAGACATGCTAAACTTCATGACGACTCACTTTCACAGAGTAGGGCCGGTGATAGCCAAACGTTTCCTAGAATCTGCCGGTATTCCACCCTCGAGACGCCCAAATAAGCTGAGCACCGACGAAGTAGTTAAGTTGGTTCAACATATGAAATGTTTTCCAGACTTTCGACCTCCTACTGCGGATTGCCTCTCACCGCTCGGTGAGGATTTGCTTCGCGCCGGGATAAAGAAGGAGCTGAATCCAGAGTTTGTATCTGTGAAGCAGCGTGCTCCCTCAGTATATTCAGGTTTCCCTTTCATTGTGGAGGTTGGCGTAGCTTATGGGGGTGGAATACCTCAGACAGGAGAAATTTCTCTCTATAGGTTTGCTAATAGGATACCCCTCCTCTATGATGAGTCCAGTGATGTTTCATGGGATGTTGTTCATAACGGGATTAATTGGAAACACTATAATGTAGACGTCCCCAACGCACCGTTGGCAGTTCTCGTCCACATCTGCTCCACCAAGATTCCCTATCGGAGCGTCGGTAAAGAGTTCATAGCCGACGTACCTGAGATCAGAAGGGAAATCCTCAACGGTATTAGAGATGCCGCACGGGAGCTCTCCATCTCCCTCTCAAGAAGACAGGCGATCGAGAGTGAAAAACGTCGTCTCGACGTGTTTGAGAAGTTTCTCCCAAAAATTGCGAAGTTCTCCGCCGAGATCATCGAGCGGAATGAACCTCCAGACATTAGACCGTTATTAAAGAGTGTGATGAAGTATGGCCCCGAAGAAGACCGTAAGTCCTGTGAAGAGTAAGAAGCAACATGTCTTAGAGAGCATAGAGAAGCTGGGCCGTGAGGTGTGTCGGCAAATAGATGCCGGAGCCTTCCCTACAATAGACCTCCCAAGCCGTTCGACTGGTAACATAATCTACGACGAGAAGCTTCGACAGTTCGTGTTGGGGGATAAGAAGATAAGAAGGAGCTCTAGAAATATCCGCCACCTCAGGCCCTTCACACAGCTCATCTGGTTGGCTGACATAGTCAGGCAGCTTTCACTCCAAGGTAGGACGAGTACCCTAAGGGACATCTACTACATGGCACAGGCCTACGGGGTTGATTTCACCGATCAAGCTGAATCGGACGATATAATAAATGACCTTGAGACTGTCATCGAGTTTGCTAGGGAGGATTTCAACGTATTCCCTGAGGAGCGGAGTGCCATATACGGCAACTTGACCATAGAGTATACGGCGCCTCGGTATGAAGGGAAACGTTTGAATCTCACAGTTCACCCTGACGGCGTCATAATCGGGCCTGCATTATCAAGTGCAGAGTTCATAGATACCGATGCTGAGTTGGTCATCTGCATTGAGAAGGGCGCCATGTTCACACGGTTTCTGGAGGAAGAGGTTCACAAAAAATACAAGGCTATACTAATTCATACGGCTGGCCAGGCACCCAGAGCCACCCGACATATAATCCACCGTCTGAATGAGGAATTGGGTCTCCCAGTTTATATTTTCTGCGACGCCGACCCATGGGGGATGCACATAGCTCAAGTTATAATCTCCGGCTCAGCCAACGCTGCACACCTAAAAGAGTTGACTACACCTGACGCAAAGTGGTCAGGGGTGTGGGCTTCTGACATAATCTCCTACAAACTCCCAACCGAGAGGTTGAATGAACTAGACTTGAAACGTTTGGAAGAGTTGGAGAAGGATCCGCGGTATAAGGAGAGTCTCTGGCGGAGAGAGATAGAAGTGTTCAATAAGATTCGCAAGAAGGCCGAGCAGGAGGCATTCAGCCGTTATGGGCTGACCACGATTGTAGACGAGTATCTCCCGAAACGGTTGGATGAGATGAAGAGCTATTAACACGTCTCAAAAGTCTCCCCATTTCTCGTCTCTTTTAACCCTACAATTTGGGTTTATGAAGGTTGTTTCACTGTTTGGGTGCAGAATGTTGAGGAATGCTGGGAGTTGGGGAAAATTCTTAAATCGATAGAGGCTCTCTGCTATCTTAGGGGGCCCGTAGCTCAGCCAGGTTTGCTTCCGAGCTGGAAGTACTGAAAGAGCGACAGAAGTCTCTCTGTCGTAGCTCATAACCTGTTGGTCTCCGGTTCAAATCCGGGCGGGCCCACCATACAGGCCACATAATAGGCGATTTAACACTTAAATGCCAACCCAACATAAACCATAGGCTAACGGGTGTCTCATCAAGTTTTTAAGTAAACGTAAATTAAGCGTTTTATGACCCAGAAGGGAATGAATCACAGAAGGTGAGATTGGAGTTAGGTTTTACTAACCTGTTTTAGGCGGATAATCTCTATTCGGTAAACATCTAAGTTATTGAACTAATCTAAAGATTCTTTGCATCCCTATTCACCTCGCGAGTCTAGAAGTTCTCAACTGCTCCGAGAATTTAACGGCGAATAGCCTATTATAGTCTTACTACATATCATATCCATAATCGTTCGGGTGGTACATGTGAAGAAGGAATACGTTGTCACGGAGATAACAGCTGCACCAGACGGTGCCCCCTATGTCCTAGTCTCTCTGAGAGAGCCTGGCGATATGAGAGATCGTCAATACCCAGCGTTTGGAACACAGGTGTCGACTTTCAGATCTATGGATGAACTCATCAGAAACTTAGGCCGCGTTTTGAGCACGCAGATGATGAGCGGATTTGCCACAATAATTAAGCTGGGCCTTAGTGAGTACGAGAAATTAGACATAAAAGTTGGCGACAGGGTTGCCTTGGACATCAACAAGGTCGAACTGGTGAGCGTTTAGGGCGTCTGCTTTAATGAAAACATCAAAACTTCCCCAAGTTTGTTCTTCTAATATTCACTAGGTGGATCTGGTTCACAGGGGCAACTAATTGAAGAATATTTAAAAGCATATTCCATCTTTACTGCAAGGGTGGGTGAAAAGTTGAGGATAGCATTTTTCGTATGGGAATACCCGCCAGTTCTCTTCGGCGGGCTGGGGACTTACGCACAGTATATCACCCGCGAGTTCGTCGAGTATGGGCATGATGTATCTGTGTTTACACTAAATCCCGGTGATCTTAAAACTCGGGAAATCATAAAGGGCGTCGAAGTTCACAGGCCTAATATTGTAAACTGTGCTAATGTCTTTCCGCTCTTCGTCACAGAGGACCTCTCAAGATGGGGTACTTACATCAAGTACTTCAGCGATATGTTCACTTACAATATACTCTCAGCCTCCAAGTTCGTAAACCAACTTATAAGAAAGGAGGGAGTCAATTACGATGTTGTTTGTGTGCACGACTGGCTTAGTGGCATAGCGGGGTTGATAGTTAAAAATGAGCTTAGAAGGATGCCCGTCATATTTCATGTGCATTCAACAGAATGGGGTAGAAGCATGGGTGGGGGATCCCGTGTGATCATCCATATTGAGGATACGACAGCGCAGGTGGCAGACAACATCATAACCGTCAGTCACGTCATGAAAGAAGACCTGACCCGCCATGGATGGGATGAGAAGAAGATTCACGTAGTATGGAACGGCGTAGATCCTGAACGTTACAATCCTGAGGTTGTGGATACTAATAAAATCCAAAAGCTCAGGGAAAGTTACGGCATAAGGGAAGATGAGCAGATGATACTTTTCGTTGGTAGGCTAACGTGGGTTAAAGGCGTAAGGAACCTAATCCAAGCTTTACCTTTAATTCTCCGAGACTTCCCAAAAGTTAAGCTTGTAATATTGGGGAGAGGTGAGGAGCAGAAGGACATAATGGAGCTGGCGGGGCGCCTAGGGGTAAACGATAAGGTTGTCTATAGGTTTGAGTTCGTTCAAGAAGATGAACGCATACTTCATTACGCCGCATCTGACCTTTGCGTCCTTCCATCTATATATGAGCCCTTCGGCATTGTAAGCCTCGAAGCAATGGCTATGGAGAAACCTGTAGTCGTCGGGGCGAAGGGTTGCGTCGGCTTCAGGGAGCAGGTTATTCCTTCAGGCCCTGAACAAAATGGGATACATGTAAACGGCGAAGACCCGGCAGACATCGCTTGGGGTGTCAAAGAAGTTTTGAGAGATCCGGCATACGCCAAAAAGTTAGGCAAAAACGGAAGAGTTAGGGTTTTAAAGTATTTTACATGGAAGGTTGTGGCTGAGCAAACTTTAAAGATCTACAGGGAATCTTTCCGTTAATGGTAGTTTACAAGCTCCCCAGTATGATAACGGATAGTAAATTATCAACCCCGGTTTTCACCTACGAAACGGATGAGAACCCTGACTGGCATTTTGCGAGGGCGCACCGTTTCTTACTGCGTAGCGAGGTTGCTGAATTAGGTCTCTCGGCTTACTCTGTGACAATAAAAATAGGAACAGAATCAGGAGAATTGTTTCTCACATCCCCAAATAGAGACTACCCTTACGAAGGCTTCCTTGCGCTAACACAAGGGGAATACTGGAAATTCATAGACTGTCTCGCCTTCTCTATACTAAGCGGCTCTAGAGTCTTACCAATCCAGCCTGTGAGGGTTATCGCAACAACAGGCCTCTTAAACTACCATTATGCCATCACAAGTTCAAGCGGCCAAATCGGCTCTTTAAATGTGATATACTGGCTAAACAGGAGCAATGCATGTTTAAATTTGGCTTTCCAAGCAGAGCTTCCCAAACTCAGTTCTGATTTCATATTAGCTGTCGCTCCACTTGTTGACATTCGGCACATGTACTCAGGGAGCGAACCAGGTAAGCATCGCGTGAAAGTTAAGGCTGAAAAAAGAGAAGTATATGTGGAAAAAGACATGCATGCACTAAAAATTTACACTCCAAACGAGGTTACGTGTGTTAAAGAGTTAAAGAAGAGACATGACTGGTTTTACAAACTTGATGACGGGTTTAGGGTCATGACGCCCCAGGGAGTGAAATTTCGCGGGGAGCATAGAGAACTATTCATTCCAGCCCTGTTCTACATTGGATACCCTAAAGATGGCGAGATTATCTTCCACGTAGCCGCTGAAGACCTTGAAGATAAGATAATCCCTCAAACATTTGGTGAAACACTCAGAATGGAGATGGAGAACTCGTCCACGCTCAACAGAGTGTTCCCCTTGAAGAACATTGGCGACCCGCAGATCCGTAACTCAATCTTAGCCAGAATAGACGCCTTTCTGAGGTTTAAAACGAGAGTCTTACTTCCACAAAAGAAGATCAAACTTTCTGTACCTGAGGCCGGCGCTTGGTGGTTTAGGGCTGTTTGGTTCCGTGATGTATACCTAAACCTGCTTCAAAACATGAAAACTCTCGAACTGCTCGATAGAAGGCTAAAACTCGTCAGGGATTCTCTTCTATTGGGTGTAGAGTATTTCGACGAGCACACTGGTAGGATACCTAACAGCCTCCCAACCAGAGCCTCGGAGAATCCCTCCTATGATAGCGTAGATTCAACTCTACTATTCTTCTCACTAGCCTGTAAGTATGCTAGAAAGACAGGAGACACCTATTTTGCCCTCAAAGTTCTAGAACTCTTTGGGAGAACTCTACAAGCATGGAAAAAGTCGTCTACTGATACGGTTAACGGCTCGCCAGTGATTCATGAAGATGGGTTACTGGCGTGTGTGCCTTGGCACTCGTGGACAGATTCGAGAATAGCTGTCGTGAAGGGCAACTGTAAAGTTGAAGCCTTACCGGCGAGAATACCGAGAATGTGGCAACTGGAAGAACTTGACTCATCTAATCCTGAGGAAGTCTATCGTCTCTTTAACACTCCAAGATTTTGTCTCCCAGAGGTGAACGCCCTATGGATTCACGTACTCGAATTAATAGAAAACTTGGCTAAATTTTCAGGGCTGCATAACTCGACGATCATTGAGGATGTTAAAGGCATTCTCGAACCTGCGAAAAATGGTTACCTTAAAGTCTTTTGGAATGGAAGAAAAAATTTCATGTATAATGTTGTATCCCGTGACCTATCTAGACGTGATGAGACTGAGGGATCTCCGGGGATGGTAGCCGCCACTATTCTCCAGCATTTGTTTCCACAGGATAAATTGGAGATGGTCTGGAGGACTGTAAAGGACTGTTTACTTATATATCGTAGAACTGTTTGGTTGGATAAATATGTCAATGAGGTTTTGCCGTTTGGCGTTATGGTGAAGAATTGTGAAGATAAGATTTACCTAGATGATCAACAATACCATGGTGCAGTGGTCTGGCCTAGGGATACGCCTTTTCTGATACAGCTACTGAGCAGGCTTCAAGAGTATGACGCCATTAGAGGGCTGTTGATCAGTAACCTAGACCACCAGATGAGTGAAGGGGTAATCTTCTATAACCATGAGCTGTTCAGCCTACCGCTTGGAGTCAATCCTTCGCCAGTGGAAGGTTTTAAAGATAATCCAGTTCCAGTAAAAAATCCTGCCCAGTTCTGGTCGCAATGGGTTGACCCATACCTCAATTATGCTTTATAGTTCTTCCTCAGTTTGCTCCAAAACCAGAATGCTACCAGAGCAACTGTGAACCAGGAGATCATGTCTACTGAGAGTGCTGGAAAATTGATTCTAAAATAGTCAGTTGGGCCTGCAATAGTGCTCAGGGTTCTAATTAGCCAGGCGAGTGGAAAGCCGTAGTTTATGTGGTAGAAGTCAGGCCACATAACCTCTTCACTATACATCAGGCTGCAGAGTGTTAAAACTACACTCAAGAGTAGGGATCGGGTAAACTTTAACTTCACAGCTCTCTTGGAGGTTAAGATACACCAGAGACCATCGGCTATCAATAGTCCTCCAATCAGCCAGGTAGCTGGGGGTAAGATGTCAAGTACCTGTTTGCCGAGGGGAGGTGGGTAGGTCTGGATCCAGTATAGCTGTGCGGACCACAACTCGAGGGCTAAGCCAGTAACGATTATAATTGCACCTATCACTATCTCCGTGATACATCTTTTATTCAATCCAGATACCCCGAAAGTCGTTTTTTAGGCAAAAACAGGCAACGATAATAGTATAGGCTTAGATATTAAACCACACATTAGAACAGCGACAGGATACCTTGAACGTCCAAATCAAACACGCTTAGCATATACGTTTTCGTCTTTAAACTGCTCTTCTAAAGTGCGGGGGGTTAGGTTTAAACATTGGTTCTTAGATGTTGCCAGCCAACCTTTTAGGAAAATTTATGTAGATTACCGATTCTATTTAGAAAGGGGTATTAAAACTGTGGCAACAACAAAATTTGACCTCACAAAGGAATACAAAACATATTATGCGGCAAAGACAAGGCCGGAAGTTGTTGAATTTGATGAAGCTAAATTTTTGACAATAGAAGGCAAAGGTGCTCCTGGCAGCAAAGAATTTACAGCCAAAATAGAGGCGCTATATCCCATCGCTTATGGTGTAAAGAATCTTTGCAAAAAACAAGGTAATGATTCTGGGGTTCCAAAACTTGAGGGTCTTTGGTGGGTTGAATCTGATAAGCCCGCGTTGGAAGTTCCTCGTGAGGAGTGGCGATGGAAACTTCTCATTCGTATGCCAAAATTTGTAACTTCGGAGATTGTTGAGAAAGCCAAGGCAGAGATTATCAAGAAGAAATGTATAGAACTGGTCGAGGAAATCAGGTTTGAGAGAATAGCCGAGGGTAAATGTGTTCAAATTATGCATGTCGGTCCTTATTCAACTGAACCTGAATCGCTGTCAAAGATGAGAAAATTGATGGAAAAGAATAATCTCGTCGAAAATGGTCTCCACCACGAAATCTATCTCTCTGATCCAAAACGAGTGTCTGAAGAAAAAATGAAGACGATATTGCGGCAACCAGTAAGAGAAAGAACATAACAAGGTAAAAATGCAATATGAGGACATCCTTAGGAAACTAAGGGAATTATCTAATCCCAAGGCAGTAGAGGGCATGGCGCGGTTTGGTATTAATCCAGAGAATACTTATGGAGTTTCTATTCCAAACCTAAGGAGAATAGCAAAAGAAATTGAAAAGGATCACTCTCTCGCTCAACAGCTTTGGTTTTCAGGTGTTCATGAAGCGCGTATACTTGCGAGCATGATCGACGATCCGATTCAAGTGACAGAAAAACAAATGGATTTGTGGATAAAGGATTTCAACTCGTGGGACGTATGCGATCAGTGTTGTATGAACCTGTTTAGTAAGACATCAATGGCATGGGAGAAGGCAATAGAATGGACAAAGCGTGAAAAAGAATTTGAAAAGCGCGCAGGTTTTGTATTGATAGCGTGTCTAGCATGGTATGACAAGGAATCACCAGACGAGAAGTTTTTGGTCTTTCTGCCCGTGATAAAACAGGGGGCTAATGATGATAGAAATTATGTCAAAAAAGCAGTCAACTGGGCGTTAAGAAATATCGGAAAACGAAACCCAGATCTGAACAAGAAGGCAATTGAAACGGCAAAAGAGATTCAAAAAATGGATTCAAGAAGTGCACAGTGGATCGCTTCCGACGCGATTCGAGAGTTAACAAGCGAAGCAGTTCAAAAGAGACTGCGAGACAGAAATAAATAAAGGACACAGGGTTTGGATCCACAAAAGATAGCGTAATATCAGCATCGTCTTTAAGACAATGCAGTTAGAGAAGAGCTGCTGAAAGTTTTATGATTCTCTCATTTCTGGGTATCTTTTGCTCTTTGCTTTTCACCTGAGTAGAACCTTAAAGAAATCTGGAGTGAGAAAATTAAACGAGGTAAGCCACGCATCCCAAGCTATCATACCGTGTATAGGTCAGGGTTTAAATTCTCGGAATTTTTAAAGATCATGAAACTCAACAGTAATACTTCAGAAGAATTAAGCATACAAACCCGAGAGATTCGAGCTTATATTTCGCGATTCTACATGGTCATAAAAGAAGAGAACGCTCTAGGCATTAAAGGACAACGCGTTTTCGACACAAATGATGAGAGATATGCCAGTTTGCATATGGTAGTTGGGATTAAGAGGTGAAATTTTAAATATCGTTCATCCTAAACATACGCTGTTAAAGTCTGATGAGTTCATATCAAAAGCCTACGGCAGCTATCCTTCTTTCATTGCTTTCTGGCATTTTCATAGTTTTAGGCAGCGCTATTATGTGCCTTTGGTGGAGTTGGTGGTGGCCTATGGGCTGGAGGGGTATGATGCAGGAAATGGAGGAGCATATGCCTGGATGGAACTTTGAAGGAATTGCGTATGCTATGGGTATTGTGGGCATAGTCTTCGGCATAATAATAATTGCGGCTACTATCCTGCTTTACACAAATCCCACACAACATGAGTTATGGGGCGCGTTAATTATAGTATTTTCAGTAATTAGTGTGATAAGCTGCATGGGTGGTATGGGAATAGGGCTACTCCTAGGAATCCTTGGAGGAATGTTGGCTATACTTTGGAAACCAGAAAAAATAAAGCAAACATAAAAGCTATGGGTTTCATTATCTGCAACAATTTTTATCAATGCTGTTGTACAATGCAAAGTTTATCCAGTCTGCTAATGGAAAGCCCCACAACCATATTATTCTTAATTTCCATAACACGATTCGAATCAGCAGTGGAAGATGAAATTACTTACAGTTTAGTACGCCGAAAAGAATAGTCAGCAGCCTTAATCTCTGTGACTTTTCGATTCGTCACCTCTCAAGGCATCCAAAGCTTGCTTTATAGACATCCATAGACATCCTACATCGAATCATTGACAACATTCCCAAGAAAATGTGATCTAAACCGATAATTTAAACGCCAGTCGTAAACTTTAGTGTGGGGATTAGGTTTAAAACTCGGTTTAAATTCCCGATTTTTTGCATGAATTCATAACAGGCGCGTGTTAAACCAAGATAAAATGCATGTATGCGTTAACATCCTGACTTTGAGTCTGTAGTAAAAGACGTTTGCTTCAACTTCATTGTCTATTGAGTGAAGGGAAAACAGAGCACGTATCGCTCTATCAAGGTAAATGTGATTAACGCCTTCTTGCTTGGCAAAACTGCGGAAATCCCCGAAAAATGGATTGGAACGGCTCCATCTACATTAAAATCTGCCAAGTGACGTTCTTCTATGGTGAAGCCCTCATCCTCCAGCCGCGTGATATAATCTTGTAGCTTCTCTTCTGCTAAATTTTCAGTGCCAATACAGTGAGACCCCAACTACAGAGATAAGGAAGATAAAGAAAAGGATGATTAGAACTGTTCTCCTATTCAACTGTTTCTCCATAACCGTATAGAGTCCCTTTCCATCAAAACATTACTATTTCAACAGTTTTTCTTGCAAATTATTAAATTCTCAAGCTTCATAGGTGGTAATGGAGTTGGAATATGCCTTTTACTCCTCTTCATTTTGGTCCAGGCTTAGGGTTAGGTCTTCCCCTGAGGAAATATCTTCATACTCCAACATTCTTATTGGCAAGCGTTATCGTTGATGTGGAACCTTTTTTGGTGCTCTTCCTTGGGTTAAGGTATCCCTTACATGGATACTTGCACACATTCATATTGGCTATATCAGTAGGCATTGTTCTCTGTTATGCTATGTTCATTCTTGAGAAATTTCTCCAACCTCTTTACAAAATATTTCTTTTGGAAGCAGGCAACAGTTTGAGTCTGAAGTCTTTCGTTGTTGCAGGTGGTTTAGGAACTGGTCTTCACGTTTTGCTGGACGCGCCACTTTATGCGGACATAACACCATTCTACCCAATAACAACAAATCCCTTCTAAGATCTCTCTCTTACGCTAGAAATCTACAGCGTATGCATTTGGATGGGAGCCTTCGGAATAATATACTACCTAGGATTACTAAGCTTTTCAATTTACAGAAAACCATCAAAAAGAAATAATGTCCAAATGAATGTTGCGACAAAGAATGTAACGCGCAAACCTAGATTATAAACGTGTTTTGTGCAAATTAAGTGCGGGGGGAGGGATTTGAACCCTCGAACCTCTACAGGACAGGATCCTCATTCCTGCGCCTTTGACCATGCTTGGCGACCCCCGCCCGACTAATTACTTGTGAGGGATCCATCTATAAAGTCTTCTTCACTTCACCCGCAACCTCAACCATCTCAACCTAGGCGCGAGGCCGGTAACGTTAAACTGCGGAGAAATATTCATACAATTACTCTACTGGGATCGCGGTTCCAGTGATCTTCTTAGGCAGCCTCACTTGGAGGATTCCATCCTTGAACTTCGCCCTCGCCCTGTTTGGATCAACTGGGGCTGGGAGGGGGATAACCTTTCGGAATCCGTCAAACTCCACCCGGCTACAGAAAGGGCTCCAGAGGTCTGGTTTATAGCGCTGGGTCAGGGGGGCTTCAATCTTGAGCTCGTTCTCATTCGCTTGGATCTTTATGTCTTCCCTGCTCACGCGGGGCAGATCTACCTTTACCACTATCTCGTCTTCAAGCTCCCTAACCTCTGTGAGAGGTGTAAGGCCTCTGCGTTCAAAGTCGTATAGAGAAGTCTCAGGTGTTAAGGCTTCGAAGTATTCTTCGAAGATCCTATCCATCTCCTTCCGTAAGGCTTCTATCGTGTCGAAGATCGTCTTCTTCCTACGCGAATAGTACACCTTACGCCTCCCCACTTAGACGTAGACGCTGGGCGTTCCTCTCTCCTGCGCCTTGCTCATTGCCTCCATTGACTGTTGGGTCTGTCTCATAAGTTCACGCGCCTTAAGGCGTATCTCTTCAGCCTTCTCCAAGAGTGCCTTCACATTTATATCGACATTAAGAATTCGGCTCAGAGCCTCCAGAATTGAGGCGGAGGCGCCTGGGTCTGGGAACTGGTGGTGAGACTCCGCGAAGAGAGTTATGTTGGGCTGCTCTTTCCTGAGGGATTCTCTTAGGAGTAGGGCGTAGGCGCCAACTATTACGCCTTGCTCGAATGGAGGTACATTAGACTTCGATAAAAGATCCTTGGTCTCAGGGGTTGTGGCTATCCCGATGATGGACGGCTTCTCTATCTCGGTGCGGTTCGGAGTCGGCAACCCACTCAAGCCTACGACGAACTCGGCGCCTTTGGATTTAGCCCAGTCAACTATAGCCCTAGTTAAAGGAAAAATGAAGTAGGCTGGCAGAGAGACCTCTGAGATAACGAGTAGGATTCTGTCCCTCTGAAAGATTCGAAGCGGATATTTCGGTTCACTATCATGTATGGTAACAACTGGGGGGAGCATCTCAGAGTCTAGGTAGCCGACATCCGTCATCTTCAGCTCTCCCACTATGTGGGAAGTTGCTATAACGCCTACCAAGCCCACCTCTGGGAGACCTACTATGACATATGGTTTATCCACTGTGAGGGGTTTAGTCTCAACAACAGAGATCTCACCATATCTCGAGATCAATTGGCCCTTTGAGAATTCAGTCCCAGTCATTCTTCACAGCCCTAAGAGGCTCAACCCATAATATTTTTAACTATACACGGAAATAAGCTTAACTTTCCAACCTCACCACATCGGAAGCTCCTTCGAGGTAGGGTTTGGCGGTTGAGAAGACATCTATAGGTGTAAGTATAGCCATGCCTGCGTGCCTGCCGATTATCTCCACCCGGAGAATCTTGTCAGGATGCTTCAAGTCAACTTTATCGTCAATCAACTCCGCCAGTGAGGCGATGATCTCCGCCTTATGAAGAAGCGTATAACGGCGTTTCTCCAAGGTTGCCCTCCACCACTCGCCTGGAAGTATCGCTACCCTAAGCTTGGCAACCTCCGCACGCATAGCCTCCAAATCCGAAGTCGTCCAGGTGTCAATCGGCACCCATTTAAGGGTAAACCTGAACCTCAACGGATCCCTCTCATATATTTCACGGAGACCCTGCACCACTAACCGACTATTCAAGCTACTCTTAACGCCGAGGATACCCCGCGCGGCAGTCCGTCCTATATTAGGATGAGCGTCGCCTAGGGTTGCCAAAAGCTTCCTCGCCTCGCTCCTTGCCACCACATATTGCCCCACATAAGATACTATTAAATTGTAATCATACATGGTGTGCACGTCCAACCTCCCAAGGGTAGACCACCCAACCCCAGACCTCTTCCACCCAATAGTCTGGAGTGAATGTGGAGCCGTGTCTCTTCTGGAGGACTGCTGTCTCAACCTTCCCCCCTAAACCCTCCACATGCTCCTTCGCAGCTCGAAGGGTCTCCCCAGTGTCGCATATATCATCCACTAGTAGAACCTTGCGCCCAGCCAGTAACTCTCGACGCAGATTCTGGTATATCTGAACCCCTCTACTCACATACTCGCAAGGGTGGTGGACTCCTAACGCCAAAAGTGGCTTGCGGAGGATGTTACTGATAATTACTGCCGGAATCATTCCGCCTTTCAAGATGCCCACAACAACTTCCGGCTCCCTGACCTCTCTAGCCAAAACCTTACAGAGGCTATCCACATAAAGCCAACCTATCAACAAACCTCCCCCTAAAGATTTGGAGGCTCTCACTCAAAAGTCTTATACACGAGTTTAAAGGCTGCTTCGGGTAAGCTGCCAATAAGATGAAGATAACTGCAAGCCTGAACAGTCTGAGGATTCGAGGCTCAGTCTAATTTAAGCTTCACATCCAACTCCGGCGCAAGTTGCCTCTCAACTTACAAAATACCGGGTAAAGTGGAAAATCATTAGAGTTTAATTTCTCTAGTGGTGTGTTTTTTTTGTAGAGACGGTTAGTAGGAGAGCGTCAGAGGGAAGGAGATAGTTTGGGGTTAAACTTTATCCTCCC